>NZ_JBHVFE010000258.1:0-12436 GCF_042801945.1 Kitasatospora sp. NPDC057542 | reverse complement strand
GGTTCGAACGGTGGTCCGGGCCCTGTACGTGCCGGGAGGATCAGCCCAGGTCGACCGAGCGCGCGAAGCGGGCGCCGATCTCGGCGGCGATGGCCGACAGCACCTCCTGCGGGATCTCGGTGTCCACCGTGATGGAGGCCAGCGCGCTGCCGCCGTCGCGGGCGACCTGCATGCCGGCGATGTTGATGCCCGCGTCGCCGAGGTGGCGGCCGAGCACGCCGACCACGCCGGGGCGGTCCTCGTACTTGAAGAAGGCCATGTGGTCGGTGAGCGCCACGTCCACGTCGAAGGCGTCCACGCCGACGATCTTCTGGGTCTGCTTGGGGCCGGCCAGCGTGCCGGAGATGGCGATCTCCTCGCCGTTCGCGAGCGTGCCGCGGACGGTGATCACGTTGCGGTGGTCGGGGCTCTCGCTGGAGGTGGTCAGGCGGACCTCGACGCCGCGCTCCTGGGCGAACAGCGGGGCGTTGACGTAGGACACCGTCTCCGCCACCACGTCCTCGAACACGCCCTTCAGCGCGGACAGTTCGAGCACCTTCACGTCGTGCTGGGTGATCTCGCCGCGGACCTCGACGTCGAGGCGGACGGCCACCTCGCCGGCCAGCGCGGTGAAGATCCGGCCGAGCTTCTCGGCCAGCGGCAGGCCCGGGCGGACGTCCTCGGCGATCACGCCGCCTTGGACGTTCACCGCGTCCGGCACCAGCTCGCCGGCCAGCGCGAGGCGCACCGACCTGGCGACCGCGATGCCGGCCTTCTCCTGCGCCTCGTCGGTGGAGGCGCCCAGGTGCGGGGTGGCGACCACGTTGTCGAAGGCGAACAGCGGGGAGTCGGTGCACGGCTCCTTGGCGTAGACGTCGAGGCCGGCGCCGGCCACCCGGCCCTCGCGCAGGGCGCCGGCGAGCGCCTCCTCGTCCACGATGCCGCCGCGGGCGGCGTTCACGATGCGCACGGTCGGCTTGACCTTGTGCAGCGCCTCGTCGCCGATCAGGCCGATGGTCTCCGGGGTCTTGGGGAGGTGGACGGTGATGAAGTCCGAGACCTCCAGCAGCTCCTCCAGGGTGACCAGCTTGACGCCCATCTGCGCGGCGCGGGCGGCCTGGATGTAGGGGTCGTACGCGACGATCTTCATCCCGAACGCGGACATCCGCTGGGCGACCAGGACGCCGATCCGGCCGAGGCCGACCACGCCGAGGATCTTCTCGCTCAGCTCGACGCCGGTGTACTTGTTGCGCTTCCACTCGCCCTGCTTGAGCGCGGCGTTGGCCGGGGCGATGTTGCGGGCGACGGAGATCAGCAGGCCGCAGGCGAGCTCGGCGGCCGTGACGATGTTGGAGGTCGGCGCGTTGACGACCATCACGCCGGCCTTGGTGGCGGCGGCGACGTCCACGTTGTCCAGGCCGACGCCGGCCCGGGCGACCACCTTGAGCCGACGGGCGGCGGCCAGCGCCTCGGCGTCGACCCTGGTGGCGGAGCGGATCAGGATCGCGTCGACGTCGGCGATCGCGGTGAGCAGCTCGGTGCGGTCGGCGCCGTTGCAGTGGCGGATCTCGAAGTCGGGGCCGAGGGCGTCGACGGTGGCGGGCGAAAGCTCTTCGGCGATCAGAACTACGGATTTGCTCACGACAGTGGGTCCTTAACTGTCCGGTTCCCCGGGCACGTGAGTGGCGTGGAGGGCGGGGAAGGTGGCATGCCGCGTAGGTAGACGCACGACGCTGTGGGCCTGACGCGCACTCGGAGTGTATCGACGGGCCGGGTGGCGGGCTGCTCCCGTCCGGCGAAATCACTCGGACGGGAGCAGCCTACTTGTACAAGCGCCGTACAAAATCGGACGCTGGCGGTTTCGGAGCCGCAAACGGCCCGGGGGAGGGTCAGGCCTTCTCGTTGACCCAGCTCATCAGCGAGCGCAGCTTCTTGCCGGTGGTCTCCAGCAGGTGGTTCTCGTCGGCCTTCTTGTACTCGTTGTACTTGGGCAGACCGGCCTTGTACTCGGCGATCCAGGTGTTGGCGAAGGTGCCGTCCTGGATCTCGGCGAGGACCTTCTTCATCTCGGCCTTGGTGGCGTCGGTGATGATCCGCGGGCCGGTGACGTAGTCGCCCCACTCGGCGGTCTCGGAGACCGACCAGCGCATCTTCTCCAGGCCGCCCTCGTACATCAGGTCGACGATGAGCTTCAGCTCGTGCAGGCACTCGAAGTAGGCGATCTCCGGCTGGTAGCCGGCCTCGACCAGGGTCTCGAACCCGGCCTTCACCAGCGCGGCGGTGCCACCGCACAGGACGGCCTGCTCGCCGAACAGGTCGGTCTCGGTCTCCTCGGTGAAGGTGGTCTTGATGACGCCGGCCTTGGTGGCGCCCAGGCCCTTGGCGTACGACAGCGCCAGGTCGAAGGCCTTGCCCGAGGCGTCCTGCTCGACCGCGACGATCGCGGGGACGCCGCGGCCCTCCTCGTACTGGCGGCGGACCAGGTGGCCCGGGCCCTTCGGGGCGACCATGCAGACGTCGACGTCCGCCGGGGGCTTGATGAAGCCGTAGCGGATGTTCAGGCCGTGGCCGAAGAACAGGGCGTCGCCGGCCTTCAGGTGCGGGGCGATGTCGGCCGCGTAGACGTCGGCCTGGATCGGGTCCGGGACCAGGATCATGATGACGTCGGCCTCGGCCGCAGCCTCGGCCGGGGTGACGACGCGCAGGCCGGCCTCCTCCGCCTTGGCGCGGGACGCGGACTCCGGCTTCAGGCCGACCCGGACGTCGGCGCCGGAGTCGCGCAGCGACAGCGCGTGGGCGTGGCCCTGGCTGCCGTAGCCGATGACCGCGACCTTGCGGCCCTGGATGATGGACAGGTCGGCGTCGTCTTCGTAGAACAGCTCGGCCACGGGGGCACATCTCCTTGCGTGATGGTTGCCGGGTACGCGGTACTCACCGTATTCGCACCGGCGGGGGTGTGGGTCTTTGCTCGAAAGGTGCCGCGCGCCGGCGTGCCGTCGGAAGGGCGGTGGCGGGCGGCGGGAGGGAGAGACGCGCCGGTCAGGCGCTGCGGTCCAGGGCGCGCAGCGAGCGGTCCGTGATGGAGCGCGCGCCGCGGCCGATGGCGACCAGGCCGGACTGGACCAACTCCTTGATGCCGTAAGGCTCCAGCATCCGGAGCATGGCCTCCAGCTTGTCCGAACTGCCAGTGGCCTCGATGGTCACCGCTTCGGGCGACACGTCGACGGTCTTGGCACGGAACAGCTGGACGATCTCGACGATCTGCGACCGGGTCTCGTTGTCGGCGCGGACCTTCACCAGGACCAGTTCCCGCTGGATCGCAGCGGACTGGTCGAGTTCGACGATCTTTATCACGTTCACGAGCTTGTTGAGCTGCTTGGTGACCTGTTCCAGCGGGAGGTCCTCGACGTTGACCACGATCGTCATCCGGGACACGTCCGGATGCTCGGTCGAGCCGACGGCGAGGGAGTCGATGTTGAAGCCCCGACGGGAGAACAGCGCGGCGATGCGGGCGAGCACGCCGGGCTTGTTCTCGACCAGGACGGAGAGGGTGTGCTTGGACATGGGATTCCTCAGTCGCACAGGAGGGGTCCGGCGGAGCCGGTCCCAGGAAGGGTGGCGGTGGGCGACGGGTGGGCGGGGCTCAGTCGAGATCGTCGCCGAAGTCGGGGCGCACGCCCTTGGCGAACTGGATCTCGTCGTTGCTGGTGCCGGCCGCGACCATCGGCCAGACCATGGCGTCCTGGTGAACGATGAAGTCGATGACCACCGGGCGGTCGTTGATCTCCATCGCCTGCTTGATGACCGCGTCGAGGTCCTCGGGGCGCTCGCAGCGCAGGCCCACGCAGCCCATCGCCTCGGCCAGCAGGACGAAGTCGGGGATCCGGGTGCCCTGGGCCGGCGGCTCGACGCCGTCGTGGCCGGGGCCGGAGTGCAGCACCGTGTTGGAGTAGCGCTGGTTGTAGAACAGCGTCTGCCACTGCCGGACCATGCCCAGCGAGCCGTTGTTGATGACCGCGACCTTGATCGGGATGTCGTTCAGGGCGCAGGTGACCAGCTCCTGGTTGGTCATCTGGAAGCAGCCGTCGCCGTCGATGGCCCAGACCGCGCTCTCCGGGCGGCCGGCCTTGGCACCCATCGCCGCGGGGACGGCGTAGCCCATCGTCCCGGCGCCGCCCGAGTTGAGCCAGGTGCCCGGCTTCTCGAACCGGATGAACTGCGAGCTCCACATCTGGTGCTGGCCCACGCCCGCGGCGTAGATCGCCTCGGGGCCGACCAGCCGGCCGATCCGCTCGATGACCTGCTGCGGCGAGAGCTGCCCGTTCGGGGCCGGCTCGTAGCCGAGCGGGTAGGTCTTCTTCCACTCGTCGAGCCGCTCCCACCACTCGGTGTAGTCGCCCTTGTGGCCGGCGTCGAACTCGGCCTGGACGGCGACGATCAGGTCGGCGAGCACCTCGCGGGCGTCGCCGACGATCGGCACGTCCGCCGGGCGGTTCTTGCCGATCTCGGCCGGGTCGATGTCGGCGTGGACGACCTTGGCGTTGGGGGCGAAGCCGTCCAGCTTTCCGGTGACGCGGTCGTCGAAGCGGGCGCCGAGGGTGAACAGCAGGTCGGACTTCTGGAGCGCGGTGACGGCCGGGACGGAACCGTGCATGCCGGGCATGCCCAGGTGCTGCGGGTGACTGTCCGGGAAGGCGCCGAGCGCCATCAGGGTGGTGACCACCGGGGCACCGGTCAGCTCGGCGAGGATCCGCAGCTCGGCAGTGGCCTGCGCCTTGAGCACGCCGCCGCCGACGTACAGCACCGGGCGCTTGGCGCCGACCAGCATCTTCGCGGCCTCGCGGATCTGCTTGGCGTGCGGCTTGGTCACCGGCCGGTAGCCGGGCAGCGCGGTCTCGACCGGCCAGCGGAAGGTGGTGGTCGCCTGGAGCGCGTCCTTGGCGATGTCGACCAGGACCGGGCCGGGGCGGCCGGTGGCGGCGATGTGGAAGGCCTCCGCGATCACCCGCGGGATCTCGGCCGGGTCGGTGACCAGGTAGTTGTGCTTGGTGATCGGCATCGTGATGCCGCAGATGTCCGCCTCCTGGAAGGCGTCGGTGCCGATCGCCTTCGAGGAGACCTGACCGGTGATCGCGACGACCGGCACCGAGTCCATGTAGGCGTCGGCGATCGGGGTGACCAGGTTGGTCGCGCCCGGACCGGAGGTCGCCATGCAGACCCCGACCCGGCCGGTGGCCTGGGCGTAGCCGGTGGCGGCGTGACCGGCGCCCTGCTCGTGCCGGACCAGGATGTGGCGCACCTTGACGGAGTCCATCAGGGGGTCGTACGCGGGAAGGATGGCCCCGCCCGGAATGCCGAAGACGGTGTCCGCGCCCACGGCCTCCAGCGAGCGGATGAGCGACTGGGCGCCGGTCATGGTCTCGACGACGTGCTGGGGAGCGGGAGCGTTGGCGGCCGGGTTGTCCCCGCGGCGGGGGGATGCGGCGTGCTCAGTCATCTGCCTGTCTCTTCTCGGGTTTTGCCGGCCCGGTGCTGCGGGCCCCGGTGCTGCGAGGGTGGGGTCCCGGTCCGGGCCGAGCGCCGGCTCTGCCTCAATCGTCCTGCTTGATCCGACAAGTCGGACTTGCTCGGGCGGTCGGGGCCAGGGGTCTTGCAGAGGTGGAACAGCGTCAGTGCAACAAAAAACCCCTCGTGCCCAAGGGCATGCGAGGGGTGGCGCGTCGGTCTGTCATGAGCAGGGCGTACGAACCCACTCAGCCGACGCGCCCGCCAAGTACGAGAATTCGGGTGCGCATGGCAACGACCTTCCTCCCGTGCGGGGCGGCATGTCAAGCAGGTGGGACGACCGTCTCGCCATGCGGACCACCCGACGGACCAGTAGCGGCACGGCGTTCGGGCAGGTCAGAGCCGCCTTCGTGATGTGCGCCACGCCCCGGTGTGACGTCCGTCCGACCGCCCGTCCGGCCACTCGTCCGGGTGCTGCCAGTGGCGGGAGGGTACGGACGGCGGGCCGGGAGCGGGCCCGCCTGCACGGGCAGCGGGTAGCCCCGGTGGGCCAGCGCCCGGCGCAGCCGGGGCTCGTCCAGCGGCGGGGCGAAGGCCGAGCCCTGGGCCTGCCCGCAGCCCAGCTCCTGCAGCGCGGAGACCTGCCGGGGCAGGTCCACCCCCTCGGCGGCGGTGGCCATCCCGAGGTCGCGGCCGAGCCGCAGCGCGTGCCCGGCGAGGGTGCGGCTGAGCGGGGACTCGCCGAGCTCCTGGACGAGCGTGCGGTCCAGCTTGAGCCCGTCCAGCGGCAGCCGGGCGAGGGCGCCGAGCGAGCCGCCGCCGGCGCCGTACCCGGCCAGCCAGGTGGAGACGCCGAGCCCGCGCAGCGCGGAGAGCCTGCGGCCGAGTTCGTCGGCGAGCGAGTCCGGGCCCATCCGGGCCACCTCGATCACCAGCTCGTCAGCCGGCAGTCCGCTGTCGCGCAGCGCCGCGGCCACCGTCTCGTACAGGCCGGGCGAGCAGAGCCGCTCCACGGAGAGCCGGACGGCCACCGGGACGGGCACCGGCGCGCCGCGGCCCCTGCCCGGCAGGCCGCGCCGCTCGACGGCCGCGCTGACCGCCTCCAGGACCAGCCAGCGGGAGAACCGGGTGGCCGCGTCGCCGTGCTCGGTCGAGCGCAGGAACTCGGCCGGGGTGAGCAGCAGGCCGCCCACCGAGCGCCAGCGGGCCTGCGCCTCGACGCCGGTCACCGCACCGCTGCCGAGGTCCACCACGGGCTGGTGGAGCAACGTGAAGCCGCCTTCCCGGACGGCCAGCCGCAGCCGTTCCTCCAGCTCGGTGCGGCGCTCCAGGTCGGCCCGCATCGCGGGGGTGTAGAGCACGACCCGGCCCTTGCCCTCGGACTTGGCCCGGTACATCGCGAGGTCGGCGTTGCGCATCAGCTCGTCGGCGGCGACCCTGGGGTCGGCCGCCGGGCCGCGTTCGGGGCTGCCGAAGGCGATGCCGATGCTGGCGGCGACGCCGAGTTCGGCGCCGCCGATCCAGTACGGCTCGGAGAGTGCGAGGCGCAGCCGCTCGGCCAGCTCCTGGACCTGGAGGCGGCCGAGCGGGCCGCAGACCAGCGCGGCGAACTCGTCGCCGCCGAACCGGGCCACGGTGTCCCCGCAGCGGACGGCACCCTGGAGCCGACGGGCGGCCTGCACCAGCAGTTCGTCGCCGACCTGGTGCCCGGCGGTGTCGTTGACCGCCTTGAAGCCGTCCAGGTCGAGGAAGAGCACCGCGATCCCGGCGCCCGTCTCACCCTGTTGGCCGCGGGAGCCGAGGGCGGCCCGCAGCCGCTGGGTGAACAACGCCCGGTTGGGCAGGTCGGTGAGCGGGTCGTGGAAGGCGTTGTGCTGCAACTGGGCCTGGAGCATGACGCGTTCGGTGACGTCCCGGCTGTTGAGCAGCAGGCCGTCGCGGTGTCTGCTGACGGTGGACTCGACGTGCAGCCACTCGCCGGCGCCGGAGCTGATCCGGCACTCGACCCGGGCGGAGGGCTCGGCGGTGCCGGGGCTGCGATGGGAGGCGAGCCGGGCCCTGGCGAGGTAGCGGCGGACCTCGGAGAGCACCCGACCGACGTCCTCGGGGTGGACCAGGTCCAGCAGGTTGCCGCCGACCAGTTCCTCCGGGTCCCGCCCGTAGACGCCGAGCGCGGCCGGGGAGACGTAGGAGAGCACGCCGTTGGCGCCGGCGATCATGATGACGTCGCTGGAGCCCTGCACCAGGGAGCGGAAGTGCGCCTCCTTGTGGGCAAGTTCCTGGGCCAGCGACAGGTTGTCGAGGAGCATCACGCCCTGCCTGAGGATCAGCGCCAGCCCGACGGTGCAGGCCGCCGCGGCCACCACGCGGTCCAACTCCCGCCCACCGAGGGCGTTGTAGAGGATTCCGGCGGTGCAGACCGCGGCGGCCGCGTACGGGGTCAGCACGCTGAAGGTGGTGGCCACCCGGCGGTGCGGCAGGCCGCCGGCCGAGGGGTGCTCGCGCAGCGGACGGCGCCAGCGCGGCGACCACGGCGCCCAGGCCAGCAGCAGACTGCCGGAGAACCAGCCGGCGTCCAGCAGTTCGCCCGAGTGGTAGGTGTTGTGCAGCTCCGGGGAGGTGAACAGGGCGTCGCAGGTGACGGTGACGGCGAGCGCCAGCATCGCGGTGTGCACCGCCGCCCGGTTGCCGTCGCGACCGCCGAAGCGCAGCCCGACCACCAGGCTGACCAGCAGGATGTCCAGCACCGGGTAGGCGAGGTTGAGGGCCAGGCGCAGGGGTGAGCCGTCCTCGCCGGCCGCGATCCGGCCGAGTGCCAGGCTCCAGCTGAGGGTGAACAGCGAGCCGGCGATCAGCCAGCCGTCGAGCATCAGGCAGAGCCAGCCGGCCGCCGTGCGCGGGTGCTGGGCCAGCACCAGGACGCCGGTGATGGCGAGCGGGGCGAACAGCAGGAAGGCGTACTCGGCGAGCGAGCCCCGGGGCAGCGGGATGCGCACGACCAGCTCGTACCAGCCCCAGGTGCCGTTGCCGAAGGCGACCATGAGCGAGGAGAGGCCGAACAGCAGCCAGGCCGGGCGGGCGTGCCCGCCGACCGTACAGCCGTACACCAGGCAGGACAGCGCGGCCGCCAGGGCCGCCGCGGCCAGCCCGAAGTCGCCCATGAAGGCGGACAGTTGGCGCGATCCCCAGCCGGCGGCGGCGCCCGCGGCGTAGGCCAGGCAGAGCCCGCCCAGGACGAACCCGGGCAGCGCGCGGCTGTCCCGGAGCCGACGCAGCGGGCTGCGACGGGCGGGTGCGGGCACGTCGGCGGCGGACGTGTCGGTGTGCGGCGTGCCCGGCCGTCCGGTTCCGGGCAGCACCGTTTCGGTGGAGCTCACTCGGCCTCTCCCCCTCCGGCCCGGGGCCTCGCGCCCCGGCCACGGACCACCGGCCGCGCACCTCTCGGACGTACGCGGTGGCCTGGCGCCCCGCCAGGACGGCGGCCCAGGGGGTGGGCGGCCTGCTGGTCGCCGCACCGTACCGATGCTCCCAAAATGGACCCTACACCAATTCCGTCACTCAATGACACGCACACTCAACTTAGAGTAATGGCGGAAGGGTGGGGAAATGCCCCTGATTCCTACGGATCGGCCCGGTTGGTGGCGGCGCGCGGGCGGGGGCTCACGCGGCGCGCACGGGAGCACGCAGCGGCGCCCGAACACCGGTGCCAGGACGGACGAACAGCGGCCCCGGGCCGGCCGAAGCCGGTCCGGGGCCGTGGTGGAGCCCTGTTCAGTGGCCCGAGGCGGCCAGGTCGTCCGGGAACAGCCGCAGCCGGTGCGCCAGCGCGGCTGCCTCGCCCCGGCCGCCGACCGCGAGCTTGCCGAGGATGTTGGAGACGTGCACGCTCGCGGTCTTCGGGGAGATGTACAGCTCCTCGGCGATCTGCCGGTTGGTCCAGCCGCGCGCGAGCAGTCGGAGCACGTCCCGCTCACGGGGGGTGAGGTTGAAGGAGTCCCCGGCGGCCGGGGCCGGCACCGTCGCGGCGGCCGTCCGCTCGGCCCGGGCGAGGCTCAGCCCGGCCCGCTCGGCCAGCGCGGCGATCTGCCCGCCGAGCACCCGGTCGTCCCGGACGGCCGCCAGTTCGGCCGCCTCGCGCAGCAGTTCGGCGCCGGCCTCGCGCCGCCCGGCCTGCACCTCGGCCTCGCCGGCCCGCAGCAGGGCGAGCGCCATCGGGTACGGCAGCCCGGTCGGCCGCAGCGCCTCGACCGCGGCGGCCCACCGCTCCGGGGTGTCGGCACCCTCGGCGCGGGCCAGTTCGGCCTCCAGCAGCCGGGCCCAGCCGTGGTGCAGCGGCGCCCGGGGCCGCAGCTCGGCGGCGGCCGCGGCGATCGCGGCCAGCGCCCCGGGCCGGCCCGCCTCGGCCTGCGGCAGGCCCCGGCTGTCCGCCTCCACCGCGGCGCCCTCGGCCAGCAGCGGGTAGACGTCGGACTCGTGGCCGAGCCGGCCGTCGTCCGCCAGTGCGGCGAGCAGTTCGGCCCGGGCCTCCAGCGGCCGGCCGCCGAGTGCCGCGAGCCGCACCGCCAGGCGGCTGATCGGCACGCTGTGCTGGACCTGGCCGACCCGGTTGGCCGAGCGGGCCTGCGCCAGCATGGTCGCCGTGGTGGGCAGGTCCCCCTTGAGCAGGGCGAGTTCGCCGCGCATCCGGTCCAGGAACTCGGCGTGGGTGCCGCTCAGGCTGGTCAGCTCGCAGGCGGCGAGCACCTCGGCGGCCTCCCGGACCCGCCCGAGGTCGGTCAGCGCCTCGACCAGGTTGCCGGTCAGGATGGTGCCGATGTTGCGCAGCAGGCCGTTGCCGTCCGCGAACTCCAGGCCCTCACGGGCCAGCCGGACCGCACCCTCGGGCCGCCCCAGCCCGCGCTGCATGCTGGCCAGGTTGTTGATGCCGCGCAGCAGCAGGTCGGGCACGCCCAGCCGGCGGGCCCGCTCGACCGCCCCGGCGAGCTCGGCCAGCCCGCCCTCGGCGTCGCCCTGGACGTCGTAGCGCAGGCCGCCGAGGGTCATCCGGGCGTGCACCTCGACCGAGTGCGCGCCCACCTCCTGGGCGATCCGGATCGCCCGCTCGGCCAGGTCGATCGCCTCGGCGGTGGGCTTCTTGAGCATCGCCGTCCCGGCACCGAGCGCCAGCACCTCGGCCTGGACGGCGGACGGCGGCAGGTGCTCCACCAGCCGCAGCGCGTGCGCGATCTCCTCCTCGTCGCCGGAGCGGCGCAGGCTGCCCAGCATCCGGGCCCGGTTGATCCGGAACCAGGCCGCGCGCACCGGGTGCTCCGTCTCGTCGACCAGCCGCAGCCCGCGCTTGGCCAGGCTCAGGCCACGCTCGCGGTCGCCGCAGCGCCGGGCCGCGACCACCGCCTCGGCCAGCACGTCGACCAGCTGGATCCGGTCGCAGTCCTCGTCCGCGGCACTGTGGTCGCAGGAGCCGGGCGGGTAGGTCTCGGCCCAGTCGTACGGGCGCAGGGTGTGGGCCAGCACCTCCTCGGAGACCAGGTCCCACAGTTCCAGGGCCCGTTCCAGCATGCCGAGTTGCTCGGCGAAGGCGTTGCGGCGGCGGGCCGCGCGGGCGGCGTCCAGGGCGGTCGGCAGGGCGCGGGCCGGATCGTGCGCGTGGTACCAGTAGTTGGCCAGCCGGGCGGGCAGTGCGTCGCCGGGGACCAGCTGCGGCTGGGCCTCCACGGCGAGCGCGAACCGGCGGTTGATCCGGTGCCGTTCGCCCGGCAGCAGGTCGTCCGAGACCGCCTCGCGGACCAGCGCGTGGCGGAACCGGTAGCCCTCGCCCTCGCTGTCCGGGCGCAGGATGTTGGCGCCGACGGCCGCCCGCAGCGCCTCGATCAGCGCCTCCTCGTCGTCGTCCAGGACGGCGGCCAGCAGGGCGTGTTCGACGTGCGAGCCGCCCTCGGCGGCGATCCGCACCACCCGCTGGGCCTCCTCGTCCAGGCCCTCGACCCGCACCAGCAGGATGTCCCGCAGCGAGTCGGTCAGCCCGGCGCCGAAGCCGTCCTCGAAGGCGGTGGCCAGCTCCTCGACGAAGAACGGGTTCCCCTCCGAACGGCGGTGGATGCGGTCCACCAGCTGGCGGTCGGGGGCGGTGGTGCCGAGGATGCCGGCCAGCTGGGCGGCCACCTCGCGGCGGTCGAACCGCGCCAGCTCCAGCCGCTGCACGGTGCGCAGCCGTTCGAGTTCGGCCAGGAAGGGGCGCAGCGGGTGCCGGCGGTGCAGGTCGTCGGTGCGGTAGGTGGCGACCAGCAGCACCCGGGAGCGGTGCAGGGTGCGCACCAGGAAGGCGAGCAGCTCGCGGGTGGAGCGGTCGGACCAGTGCAGGTCCTCGACGGCGAGGACGAGGGTACGCTCCGCGCCGAGCCGCTCGAACAGCCTCGCGGTGTGCTCGAACAGCCGGGCCCGGCTGTACTCGTCGTTGGGTTCGCCGTCCGCCTCGCCGAACTCGGAGAGCAGCCGGGCGAGATGGCCTTCGCTGCCGGCCGCGGCGGCCTCCAGTTCGGCGCCCAGCGAGCGGTGCAGTCGTCGCAGCGCGGCGGCCAGCGGCGCGTACGGCAGGCCCTCGGCGCCGACCTCCAGACAGCTGCCGAGCGAGGTGACCGCCCCCTGGGCGGCGGCGCGCTCCAGGAACTCCTCCAGCAGCCGGGTCTTGCCGACCCCCGCCTCGCCGCCGATCAGGACGGACTGCGGGCTGCCGGTGCCCGCGCGGCGCAGCGCGTCGGTCAGCTCGGTGATCTCGCTGCCGCGGCCGACGAAGACGGGGCTGACCGATGTCTGCTGCATGGAGGCGAGCATGCCATAGCCGGTGGGGACCGGCCGAGGGGTTATCTCCCAGCGCGAACGGGGTTCCGTGCCCGAACGCCCGGGGGTGGACAACCGTTCGAGCTGGTTGACCACACCATTGAGGTCTTCGGCG
>NZ_JBHVFE010000257.1:0-12503 GCF_042801945.1 Kitasatospora sp. NPDC057542 | reverse complement strand
CGACGGGCCTTTCCGCGTTCCCGCCATTCCCGTCGTTCCCGTCGTTCCCGTCGGTCCTGTCGTTTCCGTCGTTTCCGTCGTTTCCGTCGTTTCCGTCGCCGGTTTCCCGCCACCCCGGACCGCAGGCTTCCCGTCATCTCGGACGGATCCGATTGACTCGTGCGGGTGAACGAAGTTATCCACAGCGGCGGGTTTTCCACAGGCCTGGGGAAAGGACTTTCCGAGTTCGCCGGAAACGCTCATCGTGTGGGCATCCGGTCCGCGAGAGGCGGGCCCGCCGACACTCCGGAGGTGCGTCGATGACGACCGCGAGCTTCTCCCTGCCCCTGCCCCTTCCACTGCCCGCGCCCGCCGTACCACCCCGACAGGAGCTGCCGAGCTTCCCGCCGATCCGGCGCGGGTGCGGCAGGTGGCACCGCTGGCGCAGTGCGATGCGGCGGCGAGCCGGGGTGCCCGTGCTGGTGCTGCTCGCGGTGGCGGCGGCACTGGCGCTGGGGCCCGCGCGGGCCGGGCTGCCGCCGCCCCAGGGGGGTGCACTGGGCCGGACGGGTTGTCAGTCCGGGCCTGTGGAAGATCACCCGTAACCGGGAGAAGGCTTCGTCGTTCGAGGCGGCATGAAGGGCTTCAAGGAATTCCTGCTGCGTGGAAATGTCGTCGAACTCGCCGTGGCCGTGGTCATCGGGGCGGCTTTCACCAACATCGTCAACGCCTTCGTCAAGGGTGTGATCAATCCGCTCGTCGGCGTCTTCGGGACGAAGGACCTCGCGTCCTACAGTTCCTGCCTCAAGGGGCCCTGCGAGGTGAGCCCGACCGGTGAGGTCACGTCCGGAATCCTCATCCTGTGGGGATCGGTGCTCAGCGCCGCGCTCCAGTTCCTGATCACCGCGGCGGTCGTCTACTTCGTTCTGATCGTGCCCATGAACAAGCTGGCGGCCCACCGCAAGACCGTCGCCGAGGAGGCGGCGGAGGCCGAACTCAAGGAGGTCCAACTGCTGACCGAGATCCGCGACGCGCTGGTCACGCCGCTTCGCTGACCGGCAGGCGCCGTTCGCCCCGCTCCCCGTTCCTCAGCCCCCGTGGTGCGGCGGGCGCTGGCTCAGATACCAGTCCAGCCCCCGCCCACCACTGCCGCCGGCCCCGGGGCGGTCTCCCCAGCCGGCGTCGGTGTCGTCCCTGGACTGCTGGTCCAGCGGGTCCCGGAAGACCAGTCGGGCCTTGGCCGCCGCGGCCTTCCGCGACTCCTGGTCCTGGTCCTGCTCCCGGTCCTCTTCCTGTCCCTGATCGTTCACGCTGTCCACTCCCTCGCCCGTCCTTTCCCTCCAGCCTAAGAGCCCCGTGGCACGCCTCGGGCCCCGGTGCGGAGTGCTCCGCGTCAGGGCCCGGGTGAGGATCGGCCGGTGGGGCCGGGTGGTCCGTCCGGCGGACTCTCGGGCGGACTCTCAGGCGGCCTCGAAGCCCGCGTGGTCGGCGATCTTCTTCAGCTCGGCCAGCGCGTGCTTCTCGATCTGGCGGATCCGCTCGCGGGTGAGGCCGTGCTGCTTGCCCACCTCGGTGAGGGTGCGCTCGCGGCCGTCCTCCATCCCGTAACGGGAGCGGATGATCGAGGCGGTGCGGTCGTCCAACCGCCCGATCAGGTCGTCCAGTTCCTCGCGGCGGAGCATGACCATCACGGCGTCCTCGGGGGACGTGGCCCCGGTGTCCTCGACGAGGTCACCGAACTGGGTCTCGCCCTCGTCGTCGACCGACATGTTGAGGCTGACCGGGTCGCGCGCCCAGTCCAGCACGTCCTTGATCCGGGCTTCGGTGGTGTCCAGCTCGGCCGCGATCTCGGCCGGCTCCGCCTCGCGGCCCAGCTCCTTGGACTTCTCCCGCTGCACCCGCCTGATCCGCCCCAGCTCCTCCACCAGGTGCACGGGCAGCCGGATGGTGCGGGACTGGTCGGCGATGGACCGGGTGATCGCCTGCCGGATCCACCACGTCGCGTACGTGGAGAACTTGAAGCCCTTGGCGTAGTCGAACTTCTCGACGGCGCGTACCAGGCCCGCGTTGCCTTCCTGGATGAGGTCCAGCAGCGGCAGGCCGCTGCGCGGGTAGCGACGGGCGACGGCGACCACGAGCCGGAGGTTGGAGCGGATGAAGACGTCCTTGGCGCGCTCGGCGTCGGCGGCTATCGCCTCCAGCTCCTCGCGCGTGACGCCGTCGGGGAGTTCGCCCTCCTCCAGCAGGTGCTGTGCGTACACGCCGGCCTCGATCCGCAGCGAGAGCTCGACCTCCTCGGCGGCATCGAGCAGGGGTGTCCTGGCGATCTCGTCGAGGTACATGCCGACCAGGTCGCGGTCGGCCTCCAGGTTGGTCGGGCGGGCCGCGCGACTCCGGTCGGCCCTGTCGCGAACGACGGCACGGGTGGCCATGCTTGCTCCCTTTGCTGGTGTTGCCGAGGTCTGCCTGCCTGCCTCGTGAGGGCAAGAAGTGCGGGCCCCTGGGGCCTCACACGTAACGATCCAACGAACAGAATCCGGACAACATTCCCAAGTCCCTCAGATTCTTCCCGGCGATGCAGTATCCTGCCGATTTTCACGCCGGTTCTGGACAATCAGTGATCGGCCGAGCACTTCCCGTGCCATCGGGTGACCACTCCGGGGCGGATTTCTTCACCCGACCCACACGTGACCGCCGCCTACCCGTTGAACCCGCGAACGGCCGCCGACGTTCCCCGCAGGCTCCGTTTTCCGCTCGCGCCACACCCCGACGCACGCAGGTCCTCCTCACAAACGATGCCGAATCGCTATCACTCCGGCTCTTGCTCGGCCCTGGACACTGGGAAGGTGTCAGCCATGCACCTGACCAACAGCACGACCCGCCTCGCTGCGCGTAACCGGAGTCTCCTTCGGGACGCCGCGCTCGCGCTGGGCTGTGCCGCGCTGTTCGGCATCCTGGCGGCTCTGGTCACCGGCCAGTGGCGCCCGCTGGTCCGCTTCGACCAGGAGTGGATCGGCGAACTGCACACCTACGCCCGGGAGCACCGGATCTGGACCGCCTCGGTGCAGACCCTCTCCGACATCGGCGGCACCGTCACGATGCGTACGTTGCTCGGGATCGCGGCCGGGTGGCTCTGGTTGATCGGCGCCCGCGTGCTCGCCGGCTGGGTGGCCGCCCAGGCCCTGATCGGCTGGGGCACCCAGTGGGCGCTGAAACTGGCCTTCGACCGCAGCCGCCCCTCCTTCACCGATCCGGTCTCGCACGCCGGCGGCCCGGCCTTCCCCTCCGGGCACGCCATGACCTCGGCGATCACCTGCGCCGTCCTGGTCGGCCTGCTCTGGTACCGGGTCCACCGGCGCGGCCGGACCGCCGCCTGCGTGGTGGCGGCGGCAACGGTGCTGACCATCGGCTGGACCCGGGTCGCGCTCGGGGTGCACTGGCCCAGCGACGTGCTGGCCGGCTGGCTGGCCGCCGGAATCGTGCTGGGTACCGTGACCGCGGTGATCCAGGTCTGGCGCCCCGGCGCGCTGGCCCGGGACGTACGGCGGGTCAACTGGCGCACCAGGCCCCGAGTGCAGCGGGTCGTCGTGTCGGCCGAGCGGTCCGCGCGCACCGCCGCCCCGCTGGACGAGGACGGGCCTGACGGCGCGCGGACGGAGGAGGAGGCGGGCGGCCCCGTCGACCATCCCGACGAGACCGTCCGCTGAGCGTCCGTCACCCCATCGACCGCTGCGGGCCACCCCGCCGGCGTGGCGGCCATGTCCGACACCTTCGCCCCCCACTTCCCCCACCGCGCCCGCCGGCTGTCCCGAGCACGCCGGGCCGCCGCTCGACAACACGTGTTCGCCAACCACGTCGGCCACACCGGCGGCTGGCACACCTGCGACGGCAGCGCGGTCTGCGGCCCGTCCTCGTCCAGCGGGGCGGCGGTGCGCGCGACCGGCGCGAACTCGTCGTCGTCGACCTCGACCCGGCCGCCCTGCGCACCACCCGCGAGACCGAGACCCTTCTCTCCGGCCTCGCCCCCGCCACCGGCCGGCCGCCCGCGCCCCGGCCCGGTTCACCCTGGCCTGAGCCCCTGGCTGCCGGCTCCCGACGCACCGGCCGCGATTGCGGTCAGGCAGCCCGCATCGCGGCCACCGCGCTCATCCGCCCGACCCGGCGGGCCGGCAGCACCGCGGCGGCCAGGCCGACCAGGACGGTCAGACCCAGGGCGGCCAGCACCGGCAGGACCGGCGGAGTGCCGGCCGTGCCCACGGTCGAGGTGATCGAGCGGGCGGCCGCCCAGCCGTAGGCGGCGCCCAGGCCGGTCCCGACCAGCGCGCCGGCCAGGGAGAGCAGCAGCGCCTCCAGGGTGAGCATCCGGCGCAGCTGCTCGCGCGACATCCCGATCGCACGCAGCATGCCGATCTCGCGGGAGCGTTCGCTGATGCTGAGCATCAGGGTGGCCGCGACGCCGAGGCCGGCGATGGCGACGGAGAAGGACAGCAGGACCATGCTGACGGTCTTCAGCCGGTCCAACAGGGAGCGCAGGGTGTCCGCCTGGGCGGCCGTGTCGGCGACGGCCACCTGCGGGTGGTCGGCGAGGGCCCGGTCCAGGGCGCGACGGGCGGTCGGCCGGTCGTCGCCCGCGGCCGGGCTGATCCAGGCCGTGGTGACGGGCGCACCGGGGGCGAGGCGGTCCAGGGTCGCGGGCGTCACCAGCAGGGTGGCGCCGCTCTGCAGGGTGAACGGCAGGCTGCTGCGGCCGGGTTGGAGCCGCAGCTCGACGCCGCCGGCCCGCCGCACCCCGCTCTCGCCGAACATGCTCAGTGCGGCGCCCTCGGTGAGCGCCCGGGCCCGGTCCACGTCGTCCGCCGAGGAGTTGAGCCGGGTGGGGTCGACGGCAGCGACCACCGTGGGCCGGCCGTCGAGGTCGACGGTGGCCGAGCGGACCGGGGTGACGGTCAGCCCGTGCTCGGCGCCGAGCGCGCCGAGCGCCCCGGCGGGCAGGGCGCCCCCGCCGGTGGCGGCCGCCGAGAAGACCCCCGGCTGGCGCGCGGAGACCACGGGCACCAGCGACTGCGAGGTGATGTCCAGCGCGGTGACCGCGCCGACCATCACGGTCACGCCGAGCAACAGCGCCGAGCCGGTGGCCCCGGTGCGGCCCGGGTTGAGCCGCAGCTGCTGGGTGGCGAGCCGCCCGGCCGTACCGCCGAGCTTGCGGGCGGGCCGGCCCAGCACGGCGACGACCGCGGGCAGCACCCGGTGGGAGAGCCGCAGCACCCCGAAGAAGTTGGCGATGGCACCGACGGTGACGGCGAGCAGCGACAGCGGCGGCGGGGTCAGCGCACCGGCCACCAGCAACGCCGTGCCCGCGAGCAGCAGCCCGCCGGTCCACACCGCGGCCCGCACCCTGGCCGCCCCACCGGCCGGCGCGGGGGTGCCGCCGAGCGCGGCGATCGGCGGCACGGCCGCGGCGGCCTTGGCCGGGCCGCGGACGGCCAGCAGGGTCAGCAGCACGCCGAACAACCCGGCCAGCAGGCAGGTCAGCGGGGACGGCATCAGCGACAGGTGCACCGGCCCGAGGTCGAGCCCGCCGACCACGGCGGTGCCGAGCGCGCCGAGGGCGACCCCCAGCAGCACGCCCGCCGCCGAGGCACCCACCCCGAGCAGCAGCCCCTGGCGCCGGATCAGCCGGCGCAGTTGCTGCCGGTCGGCGCCCACGCAACGCAGCAGGGCGAGCTGGCGGGTCCGCTGGGCGAGCACCACGGTGAAGGTGTTGCCGACCACCATCCGTGCCACCGCGAGCGCGATCAGGACGAAGGAGAGCGCGGCGATCAGCACCACGCCGTACATGGTGCCGCTCTGCCGGGTCACCTCGGTGACCGAGGCCTCGCGGGTGTGCACCTCGGTGCCGGTGCCGAGGGCGGCGCGCAGGGCCTCGACGGTCCGGGTCCGGGAGGCGTCGGGGGCGACCCTGACGTCGAGCCGGTCGGTGGTGACGCCGGTCGCGTAGCCGGCGACCACGCTCGCCGGGACGCCGATGATCGGGACTCCGGCGAGGCTCGGTGCGCCGCGCTCGTCCAGGGTGCCCACCAGCCGGGCGGTGGCGGCGGTGCCGTCGGCCCGGGTCAGGTGCACCTCGGCGCCCACGACGGCGTCCAGCCGGTGCGCGGTCCCGGTGTCGAGCAGCACCTCGCCGGGGCCGGCGGGCCAGCGGCCGTCCTTGAGCAGCTGCCAGCGCAGTGCCGGGTCCTCGGCGACGGCGCTGACCGCGGCGGTCCGGTCGAGCGGCCGCCCGTCGGCGGTCAGCACCCCGCCCTTGCCGGTCAGCCGTGGAGCCACCGAGGCCACCCCGGCGGTCTGCCGCACCCGCTCCGCGGCAGCCGCGTCCAGCCCGCCGGCCGCGGCCTTCCTGGTCACCTGGATGTCGCCGGGGCCGACCTCGGCGGCCGCGGTCTGGCTGTAGGAGTCCACCAGCGCCCCGCTGCCGCTGACGGAGGCGATCAGGAAGGCCACCCCCAGCGCGATGGCGGCACCGCTCAGGAGCAGTTGGCGCAGCTGGCCGCGCAGCTCGGCCACGGTGTATCGGTACGTCGTCATGGTTCCCCGGCTCGTCCGCCCTGACCGGGAACGGTGCTCCGGCAGGGGTCTCATCGAGCCTAGGAGCGGAGTGACCACGCCCCGTCAGCACGAGGTCTGTTTCATGATCACTCCGCAGGCGGACGGCAGCCCTCCGCCTCCTCCTCCCGGAGAGGTACGCCGTCCCTGACGCCGGTCCCACGGGAGGGCAGCGGCGGCCCCGGGAATGCCGCAGGCCCTCCGGCCCGGGTGGGCGGAGGGCCTGCGACCTGCGTGTTCGTTGTGCCCCAGACAGGAATCGAACCTGCGACACGGGCTTTAGGAGAGCCGTGCTCTATCCCCTGAGCTACTGAGGCGCGGCCCGGGTGCTACCAGGCCGTTCACAGCGTACCGGATCAGGGGTGGGGCTCGGGGGCGCGTCCTGTGGATCCTGCCGGATCAAGGGCGCCGGTGTCGCGGGCACGGCTGGGTCCGCAGGGCGCGTCCCACGGCGACGGAGGGGCCGTGGGCGGCCGACGGCGCATCAGGGCGGGTCCAGTAGCCTGCCGGGCAGGGTGGGATTCGTCCCGGCACGTCGCGCTGAGGAGGCGAAGGACCTGATGAGACCTGCTGTGCACCCGGTGGGCCGGCTGTTGGGGCAGGTGTGGGTGTGGCCCGCGGTGGCCATGTTGGCGGTGGGTGGGTACCGGCTGGGCACTCCGGACCTGTGGCGGGACGAGATCGCGACCTGGACGGTCGCCACCCGCTCGCTGGGCGACCTGCTGCAGTTGCTCCAGCACATCGACGCCAGCAACGGCGCGTACTACCTGCTGATGCACTGCTGGACGGCGGTGTTCGGCGACTCGACGGTCTCCCTGCGCATACCCTCCGTGCTCGCGATGGCCGGGGCGGCGGCACTCGTGGCGCTCACCGCCGAGCGGCTGTTCGGCAGCCGGGTGGCGGCGGTCGCCGCCGGGCTGCTGCTCGCGGTGCCCCCGGAGATCTCCCGGTACGCCCAGGAGGCCCGCTCCTACGCGCTGGTGACCTGCGCGATCGCGGCGGCCTCGTACTTCCTGCTGCGGGCGCTGGAGCGGCCGACCTGGCGGCGCTGGGCGCCGTACTGCGTGGCCATGGCGCTGGCCGGCGCCGGGCACCTGATCTCCTTCAGCACGGTCGCCGGGCAGGTGGGGCTCCTGGCGTTGCACCTGTGGCGCACCCGCGCGGAGACGGACCGGCGGCTGCTGTGGCAGTACCCGCTGGCGGTCGCGGTGGCGGCGCTGCCGGTGCTGCCGGTGGTGCTGCTGGGCAGCCGGCAGTCGGACCGGCAGCTGGGCTGGATCGCAGTCCCCTCCACGCGCGGCCTCGCCCTCTTCGGCGAGCACCTGTTCGGCTCGGACCTCGTGTTCTACGCCTTCGTCCCGCTGGTGCTGTCGGCGCTGGTGCTGCCCGGCCGGCGGATCCAGGCCTGGCAGGTGCTGCTGCTCGCGGAGCTGCCGGTGGTGAGCGTCTGGCTGGTGTCCCGCCTGAGCGACACCTCGTACTTCCTCGACCGGTACCTGCTGTTCACGGTGCCCGCCTGGGCGGTGCTGGCCGGCGGCGGCGCCGGGGCGGTGTACGGCACGGTGACGGCCCTGGCCCGACGGCGCGGCCGGGCGCCCCGGGGGACCGTCGCGGTGGCCGGGCTGCTGACGGCCGGGCTGCTCGCGGTACCGGCCGTGGCGACGCTGCCGGAGCAGCCCGCGCTGCGGTACGTGGGTTCGCACAACGGCTCGGAGGAGCCGTTCAAGGCGGCGGCCCGGGAGATCTCGGCCGGCTACCGCTCCGGGGACGGGATGGCGGCCCCGCTGGGCGACCAGTCCTGGGCGATGGCCTGGCCGGGCGTCAGCTACTACCTGCCCTCGGACGTGCGCCCCCGTCCGGTCTTCGTCGCGCAGAGCGCCGACGACGCCGAGGAGCTCTCGCCGACGCCCTGCCCGCGGCCGGAGGACTGCCTGGGCGGGGCGTCCCGGATCTGGCTGCTGGTCCTCGGCGACACCGAGGACCCGCTGGGCTCGGTGCCGACGGACCAGGCGCAGGTGCTCCGCAGCCAGTACGGCGAACCGGACCGGGTGACGCCGCTCGGCGGGCTCACGCTCGCGCTGCTCGACCCGAACGCCTAGGCCCGGAGGACCCGGATCCGGGCGGGGGAAGACGGACATGCAGGAAGAAGGGGAGCCGGTGCGGACCGGCTCCCCTTCTTCTTCCTGCGTTCGACGCCTCGGCGGCTCAGCCGCTCAGCCGCTCACAGCGTGCGCAGCAGCCGGGACTGGATGGACGGCGGGTTCAGGTCGGACTGGAGGGCGACCGGGACCTCCGCCTTGTCCTCACCCGTGCCCACCCGCAGCACGCCGACCTCCTTGCCGGCCTGCTCCGTGTGACCGATCTTCGACGTGTCCAGGGTGACCGTGCCGGAGATGCCGGGGAAGCCCGCCACCACCAGGTCCTTGGTCGCGACGACCCCGACCTTGCCGCCGAACCCGTCGTCCACCGAGCCGACGACGTCGCCCTTCTTCACCACGGTCTGGCCGGTCAGGCCGTTCTGCGCGGCCTGGATCTGCTTGCCGCTGACCTTCAGCACGGTCGGCAGGATGCCGTCGCCGGGGTTGGACGAGGTGGCCTGCTGGCCCAGGGTGACGCCGAGGATCAGCCGCCGCACGCCGCCGATCTCCTTGTACGCGGCCCACATCAGGCAGCCGCCGGCCGGGGTGCTGGAGCCGGTCTTGACGCCGATGACGCCGGTCTTCGGGTTGATCAGGTTGTTGGTGTTGGGGATCTTCGCGTTGTTGAGGTTGGTCTCCGGGGTGGAGACGATCTGCCGGAAGATCTCGTCCTGCATGACCTGCTCGGCCAGCTTCAGCTGGTCCTTGGCGGTGGACTTGGTGTCCGGGTTGTAGCCCGCCGGGTCGGCGTAGATGGTGTTGGCCATGCCGAACTTGGCCGCGGTGTCGTTCATCGCCTTGACGAACTCGGCCTCGGAGCCGGAGTGGAAGCGGGCGAGCAGCCGGGCCACGTTGTTGGCCGACGGCAGCATCAGCAGTTCCAGCGCCTGGTACTCGGTGAGCACCTGGCCCTCGGTGAGCGTCACCTTGGACTCGTCGACGTTGCCGGACTCCTGCGCGGCCTGCTTGTCGACGGTGATCTTCGGGCCGCTCTCCCCCTTCTTCAGCGGGTACTTCTGGAGGATCAGGTAGGCGTTCATCACCTTGGTGACGCTGGCGATCGAGGCCGGCGTCTCCGGGCCCGAACTGCCGAGGCTGCCGACGCCGACCACCTCGGCGGCGGACTGGCCCTTGGCCGGCCAGGCGAGGTCGAGCGCGTCGCCGGAGAAGCTGTAGCTGCCGGCGGCGGTCGTCTTCAGCTTGGGGTCCGGCAGCGGGCGCAGCAGCTGGGCCACCGCGAGCGCGCCGAGCACCACGGCGAGGAAGACCGTCCAGATGGTCACCCGCTTGAGGGCGCGCCGCAGCGGCGAGACCGGGCGGGCGTTGAGGGAGGCCAGGACCTCCATCGCCTCGGCGGTGTTCTCCGGCGACGGCAGCGGCTCCGGCGCGGGCAGCGGCGGGACCGGCGGCACCGGCTGCGGGTCGGGCTCCGGCAGCGGCTTCGGCGGCGGCACGGGGGCGGGCACCGGAGTCGGCTTCGGCAGCGGCGCCGGACCGGGGGTCGGCTCGGGCTCGGGGACGGGCCTGGGCTCCGGACGCGGCTCGGGCTTCGGCTCCGGCACGGTGCCGGCCGCGGGAGCGCGCAGCGACGCGGGCTTCTCCGGCTTCTCGGCCTGACCCGACTGCTGACCAGGCTGCCCGGTCTTGGTCAGCGCGAGGGTGACGGCACCGTTGGCGGGAGCGTCCTCCGCGCCGGTGTCCCCGGCGTCGCCGGTGGCCTCCGGGTCGTCCCCGGTCCCGGCGTCTTCGGCCTTCCCGGCCTGTTCGGCCTGCTCCGTCCCGTCGGCCTGGTCGGCCTCGTCAGCCTCATCGGCCGCTGCGCCGGTCGCCTTCGCGGCCGGTGCGGCCGCCGGCTCGGCGCCGCCCCCGGAGCCGGTCTCCCCGGCCGGTCCGGCGGCCTTCTCCCCGGCCTTCGCCGCCACCGCGACATCCGTCCGCATGGCGAGACGCGGGTCGGCGGCGACCAGACGCCCGGCGGGCTCGGTCACCTCTGCGGTTTCCGACGAGGACTCCTTCTTCTCGTCCTCACCTTCGGAACTCCCCGCGCCGGCAGCCTTCACCAGCTCCTCGGGCAGCCGCAGCGCGGTGGTCTTGTTGTCCACCGGCAGCCGCAGCATCGTCGTCCTGCTGTCCACATCCCGGACGCGGAGCTGCACGGTCGAGCCGCCCTTGGGCGCTGCCGCCGGAGCGTCGGCGGACGCCTCCGGGGCCGCCTCTCCGGAGGGCTCCTCGGGGCCGTCCGAGGAGGAGTCGGACGAGGTGTCAGGCGAGGTGTCAGACGAGGTGCCGGAGGAGGCCTCGGCGGTCGCCTCGGCGGCGGCTGACGCCCCGCCGGCCTCCGGACCGGAGCCGCCCTCGGCCGGCTCGGCACCGCCGGCCGCCGGACCGGTCCGTTCGCGTTCGCGGTCCCGCTGCCGCCCCTCGCCGTCCCTCAGCACCCTGTCGGGGGACTCGCCCACGTATCCCAGCCTCCTCAACGCCCGGCGGGGCACCGGCGAACCCGATTTCGGGAAGCCGACGCCCCGCCCCGTGTACCTGTACAGTCTCCGCCACCGGCGGCCGTTCCGACCGCGCACACCCCGCCCGACCGGCGCTTATTGTCGCCGCCCGGCCACACCGCGGTCTGTTCACCGCTCAGACGCAAGGCCTGCCGCCACCGGTTCCGCGCCTTCACCGCAAGGTCACGATTCGGAGGCGTACTCGACAAGCCCGTGTGAGAGGCGTCACCCTGTCTCTCATCCACGCGGGGAGGCTTGGATGGGCAAGAGCCGCAGAACTGTTCCCGAGGAACTCTTGCTGCTCGCTTTGGACCCGACCACGGGTACCACGGCGCAGCCGCAGACCCTCGACCTCGGACTCGCCGGGGCGCAGCTCGTCGAGCTGTCCCTGGCCGGACGGATCGTACCGGAGGGAGACCGGATCGCCGTCGTGCTCGCACGGCCGACCGGCGACCCGACCCTTGACCACGCACTGGAACTGCTGCGCCGTCGCGGCAGTCCGGTCCGCGCGGCGCACTGGATCGGCGGGCCCCGGCTGGGGCTGCGGCAGACCTATCTGGCGCACCTGGAGCGCTGCGGCATGGTCACGGCCGTGCCGGGCCAGGTGTGCGGGGTGCTGCCGACGACCCGGTACCAGGCGTCCGACGACTGCACCAACGCCGCGATCAAGCAACGGCTGGACACCGCGATCCGCACCGGTGTTCCGCCGGACCCGCGGACGGCCGCGCTGGCGGCGCTCGCCCACTCGGTCGGGCTGGGCAAACACCTGTACCCGGGCAACGAGGGCCGCTCCTCGCGGTCGCGGCTGCGCGACCTGATCCGGTACGACCCGCTGGGCGGGATGGTCGCGCACGCCGTGATGGACGTGCAGAACGGCCTGCCGGCGCAGCAGAACCGTTCTTCCCAGGGTTCCGGGGCCGCTGCCGGCCGTCCCGGCGCCCGTACGGCGGGCCGGGGTTCGGGCGGGCGGGTCCCCGCCTCCCGGGTCGGCGTCCGCTGACCGGGGAGGCCAGGAGGGCCGCGGAAGCCCGGAGGATCGCCGGGGCCTGAACGGTCCGCACGGCCGGGCGGGCAGCCACCACGGCGCCCGACGCCACCGGCCGCGCACCCGACGGCGCACGCCGCCCCGCTCACGCTGCCCGACGGCGCCGAGCGACCCGACGCACGGCCGGTGCCACCGGCAGCGGGAAGCACGACGAGCACCGGATGCACCGGATACGCCGGACGCACCGTCAGCAGCACCGGCACCACCAGCAGCACCGAGGGGCGGTCGCCCCGCGACGCC
>NZ_JBHVFE010000256.1:0-12509 GCF_042801945.1 Kitasatospora sp. NPDC057542 | reverse complement strand
CCGCTCCCGAGCGGCGGGCCGACCTCGTATGTGCGCAGGACCAGGCGGTGGCGGTGGGTGGCGACGAGCTCGCAGCCGTGGGCGGGGGATGCTTCGCGATCGGGCCCGGGGGGGATGGCGATCACCGCACGAATGAAGCGCCACCTCATCGAGACCCGGCCGGACACCCCAGGGCCTCGAACCGCGGTCGGCGATCTGCTTCTCGCAGGCCATGCAGTCGGTGCGGATGTCCAGGCAGAGACCGTCGGCGCCAGCAAGGTGGGCGCACTCGGCGGCGAGACGTCAAGCAACCCACCGCCTTGCTCCTGGTTTTCCCGGATCCGTGCCAGTCGAGCCATCCGGGCGTGGCAGATCCGGCTCGGCCGGGCCCGTCCCACCGATCGTTCCCGGGCTCACCGCTGAGTTGTTAAAACGGTGGCTCGACCGCGAGTCTCAGCCGCCGCTCGCGGTCCTCTTCGGTTTCGAGTCCACCGGTGTCGTGCCCCCACGTGCGCAGGCCGTCGAGAGCGACGTCCCGATGGTCGGAGTGGTCGCTCTCCTCCAGCAGGCGGAGGGCGTGATCGGCGAGCTCGGCGCGGTGCCGTGCCAGCCGAGGGTGCTTGACGAGGGAGACGGCCGTGAACACGGAGGCATGGCGGACTGCACGGTCCTCGGCATCGAGCAGCGGGGCGACGACCCGGTAGACGGCGGGCCGCAGGCGTCGCAGGGCGGTCTCGCTCGGACCGTGCCCCGACGAGGCGCAGGTCCGGTCGTCAGCGGAGAGGAAGTAGTGGCCGAGCCGGTCGAGGAGGGCTGCGCGCATCGAGCGGCCGGGATTGTCCGGGTCGGGGAGGTCGAGCGCGTCGGCGGCGTGGGGATCGGCGAGCAGACCGGCCAGGCAGGCGGCGGTCGGCACGGTGGTCGGCAGTGCGTCCCCGGCCTCGTCATGAAAGGCGCCGCGGAGGCCCCTCTGTGCTTCCCGCCGGATGGCCGGGTCCGGGTGCAACAGGTCTCGCAGGCCGGCGGACACCTGGTGGGGGTCGCCGAACCCGCATTCCAGAGCTGCCCAGTCGGTCTCGCGGATCACGGTTCCGGGGTCGGGCAGGTCTGTTGTCGAATCGTCCGTCATGCCTCGCAACCCTGGGATGTATGTCGGCTCCGCACGCTCGGATGTGTCCCGTTCCTTGGCCCGCCTGCCGAGCGGCTCATCGATGTCTGCTTCGTTAGTCCGAGTACAACGCTGCCAGGCGCGGCAGCCGTTGGCTCAGCCGGTCGCCGTCGCCGAAGTCGAAGTTCCAGTCCGGGTCCAGAGTTGGGTACTGGATGGTGAAGGCGTCGTCGGGAAGTTCCTCTCCGGTGGTTTCCCGGTGGGCGTCCCAGGCGATGACCAGGGCTTCCTCGCACTCGATGTCGATGCCGTCGGCGGCAAATGCGCGTACGGCCGGGAGCCCGGCGAGTCTGTCCGGATCGGTGATGACGCTCTCGAAGGTCGCACGGCCCTGTGTGATCAGCCAGCCGCGGAAGTAGTCGAACAGGTCGTCGGAGCAGCCGCCGTTGATCATGTAGGCGGCGCCCCAGAGCGGGGCCCTGTACGAGTCGGCCATCAGCTCCCACAGGATCCGCTGGGCGGCAACGATCTCCTCGACGGGGCGAAGCACAAGCAGCGCGGTGGCCCGGCGCGCGACGGCGTAGCCGTCGTCCGGGTCCGGCACCTGCGAGCGGGCTTCCTCGATCAGATTCCAGAACTGCTGGGTGTCCATGGGTGCTGAGCATCGCACCGGACTCTGACAGAACGGTCCAGGGGCGGAAAGATGTCCGCTCCGCCTGTATATGGGGTTTCACTGCCCGGTGTGTGGCCGGATGAGTCCGGTTCCGACCGTGCTCAGCATCTGGCCGAGGAGGTGGAAGGCCCGTGCCCGTGTCGGTGCTCCGCGCGCTGTTCCCGTCCAGTAGGCGGCGGTGAGCTTCTCGGTCACGGTGAGGATCCGGTCGTCGTCCTGGGTGGCCAGCACGAGGACGAACCGCACGTAGTCGCCGATGTCGGTGCCCGGGGGGTGCTGGTGCGTGAAGGTCTGCAGGCGCGGTGTCAGGGCGGTCAGGGTGCGCTCGGTCGGGAAGACGACGACGGCCGGCGAGAGCCGGCCGAACCGAAGGGCATTCGGCCGACCAACGGGCCAACAGGCCGGGAGTGCAGGACCGGACTGCGTTGCTGGCCTGGGCCTCGGCCCGGCTTTCCGGGATCAGCTGTGTGGGGTCGTCCGAGCACCTTGGGGTCTCTGCGTCCCCCGTCGTTTCACTTTAGTGGCCCACGGAAATCCTTTGCTCGTGGTTGTCCTGGTGCGAGATGAACGAGAGGCGAGGCTTCCCAATCAGAAATTCGGACATTGGTTCGATGCCTCTGGGCCGTGAGAACGCCCGGCGGGTCCGCGCAGACAGGGCAAGGCCGAGGTGTCAGTGCGGCAAGGCACAATTCCGGTACCTCCGTGTGCAGTTGACAACTGAGACGAGGATCCATGGACAGTACCGCTGGCCCGTCCTACTACAAGCGCAACCCCATCTTCAGCGTCCTGGTTGACGGACTCCTCGACCTCGACCGAGCCGACCTCGGCTACCCGCAGCACAAAGGCCTCTGGGAACTCCTGCTCGCCGACAAGCGCCCCGTCGAACAACGAGGCCTGTACTGCCCGACCTGCTACAAGCAGAATCCAGGCCAGATCGAGTGGATGTACGTCTACGCAAAACGGGGCCTCAGAATCGCCGCCCACCACAACCGTGACCAGCGAGACCACGGCGACGGAGAAAGCGATCAGCACAAGGCACTGAAGGAGCGGTTCGCCCGGGCAGCCGAACTCGGAGGGTTCCACGCCGAACTGGAAGTGCTGGCCGCGGACGGCCGGCGCCGAACCGACGTCCTGGTCACCGGCGCCGACGGACGGCAGATCGGCTTCGAGCCCCAGCTCTCCTACTCAACCGCCCCCGCCGTCCGCAAACGCGACTCCATCTCCCGCGAAGAAGGCGTCACCCCCGTCTGGCACGTCCTCGACCCCAGAGCCCCGCTGATCGACCACGTGCACTGGAGCCGCACCGACAACCTTCCTCCCGAGGCAATACTCAACGACCGCGACATGCTCGTCCGCGGAGGCGTCCGACACCTCGAACTCGACAAGTGCGACCACACCAACCCACAACCGTGCCCCGTCCGCCGCAGCGGACGCTGCGGCAACTGGCACCCGCGCTGGGAACCACGCGCACGCCAGCTCGACGACCTCGTCCGCGACATCGCCGCCGGCGACTACGTCCCCCTCACCACCAAACAAAGCCAGCGCACCCTGCGGTTCTGGATATCGCGCACCGACTTCGACCAGTTCACCGACAACGGCGGCCAGGAAACCTCCCCCGAACCCACACCCAAGAAGAAGCGCATCCGGATTCCCGTACAACGGGACGCCGAATGCATCCGAACCCGCACGGAATCGGACTGCCGCTCCACACCACAGCCACCACGGGACTCAGGCGAGGCCATCCGGCCAGCCCTCACCATCACCCGGACCATACCCCCACCACGCCCCGCCTTCGTGCGCCCACCCAACGAGTGCCCGAGCATCGACGTCACCTGGGACCAGCGCCAGGCCGCCGCCGCCGAAGCGGGCTGCAAACCCTGGGAACTCGGACCGTGTGCGGGCTGCGGCACACCCATCAACCGCTACGGACCGCACCCCGCCCACGCCTGCGCCCCGTGCCGGGCCCGCTACGGCAGCCGGTGAACAAGCCAGCCCACCGAGCCCCCGCGAGGCACGTGCCCCGCCGCTGCTCCGGCACCGCCAGGCTTGCCGGCCGGGTGCAGGCCCCCAAGCGGCCCCAGCAAGGGATGGCGGCCGTTCTAAACCGAGGGCCTCGGCCGCCAGTAGGCGGTCGAGGCCGGTGTCCTTGCAACACGGAGCTGTTGAGGCGGCCAATCGGTCCTGTGAGCGGGTCTACGGCGCGGCCGTCG
This sequence comes from Kitasatospora sp. NPDC057542, assembly GCF_042801945.1. NCBI lineage: Bacteria > Bacillati > Actinomycetota > Actinomycetes > Kitasatosporales > Streptomycetaceae > Kitasatospora > Kitasatospora sp. NPDC057542. Next base: position 8,539 of record NZ_JBHVFE010000256.1, on the reverse strand, counting down.
CCAGGGTGTCGTCGACCAGGACTTCGGGCGCCGCGTCTGCGGCGCTACGCGCGTTCTTGACGTTGGCCACCGCGGGGGCAAGGACGTCGTACATGCGGCGGGCGATCTGCTCGTCGTGGTGCGCGCGGTCTGGTCCTTCTTCGTTGCCCCAGCCGGGGTGTCCGTTCCAGTCCAGTTCCTTCAGGTAGTCGACGAGCTGGGAGCCGGTCAGCGTGACCCTCACCAGGCCCCGGCTGCCGCGTTCCCCTTCTGCCGGCGGCTTGTCCACCTTGCTGAGGCTCGTCGGCCGGGTCCGGTCCCACATGTCGGAGGCGCAGACGATCGACATGGTGCCGATCCCCGCCGCCTTGTTCAGCGCGGAGTCGTGGGACGGCGGGGACTGGGTGGCAATGCCACAGCCGGCCAGGAGCAGGGCGGTGAGCAGCGGGGCGGCGGCGCGTAGTGCGGAGCGTGGGGTGATCTTCACGGGGGTTATGGTCGCGGCGGTCGGCCCGTAAGGCGCGGAGTGTGAGGAAGGTCCGCTTAAAGTGGTGATCCGTGTGGGCGCCGGGTTGACGCTGGACATGATGGCAAGTCGGCGGTCCTTCGCCACTCGCGCGGTGCGGCCTGGATCTCCGTCACCCGGCCTTGTGGCGGTCGGCGCGGGCGAGTGCCGTGGAGTGCTCGGCGGGGATCGACCGTTCTGCGGTCTCCTTGGGTGCGGCCTGGTAGCGGGTGCGCAGGTCTGCGGCGAGGGCTTCGCCGTCGGCAGTGTCAGATGCCTCCAGGAGGAACGTCAGCGCAGCGGCCTCCCCCGCCCGCAGTGGCACCATCCGTACTTCGGGCAGCGCGGTCAGGTTCCCGTGGAGGATGCGCTCGTGTTGCTCGTGCAGCAACGCGCGGAAGCTGTTCCGGGCGGAGCGGGGGCCGGGAAAGTCCCGGTGCGGGTCGATCTTCCTGAGGGTGTCCTCGTAGGGAAGTAGCCGCGCGATGAGCGGGGCCGGGTCGTCTTGGCCGGGCCGACGGTAGTACGGGCGGTCGGTGCTGCCGGTCGCTGCCAGACCGTTGACACGGGCCGCGGTCAGGAACAGTGCCACCTTGGCCGGATCAGGTGTCAGCCCGTCGCCCATCCAGTAGTCGGTGGTCACCGTCTTCGTGCTGTCGTTCTGGCGAACCTCCGCGCGTACGACCCAGCCGCTTGTGGAGTCCCAGTCGAGAGCGCCTTCTGTGATGGTGGGGAAGGTCCGCGGCCACCATGGGATCGGCAGGGAGATGTACGCCTCTACCTCGGCCTGGCCAGGCTCTTCGTCGGAGAGGTCGAGCGCGTTGACCTTGGTCACGGGGTAGTCCTGGGTGAGGAGCTCGGCGGCTACGGCGGCGGTGTACGCCCAGGCGCTCCGGGTGAGCTTCTCGATGCTGGTCATGCTGGCATTTCCCCTTTCGGGAACAGTCAGTGCCGGTCGTGCCCGGCCAGGCGGCCCGGGCCCGGTCACCAGTCTCGACCGGTGCCATGCGCGGCGTGCGCGAAAGCAGGGAATCTGCTGGGGAACGGCGTTGCACCGCGTTGACGCCAATGAAGTTCGGCTGCTCGTGGTCGGTGATGAGGTTGGCGACGGCGACCCGCCGAGAAGGCCGAGGGCCGCCCTGAGCAGGGCGGACTCAGCATCCGTCGACGGGCCCCTTCGTCGCCCGTGCGGGTGAACAGCGGTCGACCAGCGGGCACGGCCCCGCTGCGCCTTCACCCTGATCACGACGGTGTGCGAAGTCCGCACGCCGACGGAGCAGGGAGGCCCCGTGGGAACGATGCGGATTCGTACGGCGGGCCGGCCCGGCAGGCCGGTCACGATCGGGGGGCACGCGGCACCGCTGAGGGGCATCGGCGGGCGTGCCGGGCGCAGCGGAACGGCGCCAGCGCGGAGCGTCTACAGCTCGACGTCCATCCACGCGATGTCGTTCAGCTCGACGTCGAGACCCCGGGCGCGGTGCCCGCGGTCCTGGAAGTAGTGCTCGCGCAGCGCCTCGGCGAGGATCCGCTCTTGCTGGGCCTGGGTGGCTCCGGCGTCGCGGGCCTCGTAGAGGCGGCGGGCGACGTCGCCGGGCATTTTCTGGGTGATGACGCGCGGGCGGGGGTCGTCGGTGGAGCCGCCGGCGGCGGTGTAGCCGAACGTGCCGCTGATGTGCAGCATGAAGCCGTTCGTCTCGGCCGCCTTGCGTGTGCGCTTCTTGACCCGCGGCTGCCAGGTGGCGCGGACCTTGGTCTCGATGGCTTTCGCTGCGGCGGGCTTGGGGTTGCCCTGGCCTTTGAGCCAGCGCTGCACGGTGCGCTGGGAGACGCCGAGGTCCTGGGCGAGCTTCTTGGTGGAGCCCTTGGCGCCCTTGAGCAGGAAGCGCATCCGGGCCTGGACGGACTGCGGGATCGGGCGGGTGCGCTCGGCACGCTCCAGGCCCTCGTCGAGCTCGCGGCTCACGCTGCTCCTTCCCGGCCGCCGAGGTCGGCGGCCGCTGCTGGTGGTCGTGGTGGACGGCCCGCCGGGTGCTGGCCACGGGTGCGGGGGCGGAGCACACCGCGCCCAGCCAGGCCCGGTCCAGCAGTCCGCGATGGTGGCTCGATTGCCGCCCGTTTCCGGTTGGCCGGAAGGGCAGGCGGCGCGCGTTGCGGGGGTGGGGAAGAGCGAAGGGGCGGAATGGACTCATGACCTGGGCAGTGCACCCTGCCCCGGGTCGGCGCGCCGGGTCGTCTCGGCTGGCCTGGACGGGTCGGCCGACGTAGACGTCGTCCTCCAGGTGGCCGGGGTTGACGAATCAGGCGACCGGGTCCGGACCGCAGGTGGCGCAGCGTCGGCGTCCGGAGCCGCGGGCGCGCAGTTGCTCGGTGGTCAGCAGTTTTGGCAGCCGCTCCCAGCTGGCTGTATCGGGATCGATGGTCAGCTGTTCCTGGAGGGTGGCGAGGCGGCTCTCGGGGCTCTGGAGGGTGGGGCAGTCCCAGCGGTGCAGGCGCGTGCCGCTGGTGGGGAGGGCGTAGATGGCGCCGGCGTCCAGTTCGGCGCGCCAGCGGGCGATGTCCTCCTCGGCGGTGCGCAGCTGGTGTGCGCGGTGTCGGCAGCGGTCGCACTCGCCTTCGGGATGGGTGTAGCAGGCGCAGGTCCCGCACGTGGCGCAGCGGGTGCAGGTCTGTCGTCGCTGGTCTTGGCGGAAGTGGTGGGGCGATACGGTGCGGTGCTTGTTCGTGCCATGGGCGAGGAAGTCGACCGCGCCGGCCGCAGCGAGTTGCTCGGCCAGGTCTTCCAGTTGCTTGTTGGTGACGCCGATGAGGGCGGCCAGTTCGTCCCAGGTGTCCTCGGTGTCGGCGGTGGCCTGGGCGAGTAGGACCGCGTACGCGAGGCGGGTTTGCGGTGTCAGCTCCCTGTCCAGCAGCACCGCGGCGTCGGCGAGGACCTCACGCCTGCTACCTGTCCGGATTACCGGCATTCCACGTCCCCCTTCACCTGCGGATCTGTCCTTCGGCTGCTGCGCGGTCGGCGCGGTGAGCGTCTGGCCCCCCGGGCGGGCTGCTGAGGACGCCTGCTCAGGCCTTTGTGGCCGATTCTGCCAGGACGGCTCGGGTTGCTTCGGCCAGCTTTGCGGGATGGGAGGCGAGGAGGGGGAACCGGCCCAGCATCACCGTTGTGGGGGGTTTCTGGGGGTAGTCGTCGAGGAACCACTCCTCCTCTCCTGCGTAGAAGAAAAGACGCCAGCGCTTGCCGTTGTACTGGAGCTGGACGAACCCCTGGTGCTCGGAGTCGTCGGGGTCTTCGAAGATTTCGGCTGTAGTGCCGGGGACGACCAGGTCCGCGAGGAGTTCTGCTGTCTGGTGGAGTGCTTCGGCGAAGGTGCTGGGCATGGGTCGCAGCAGGGGGATGGAGGAGAACTGGGCGAAGAGGTGGTCTGCGGTGCGCGGGGACGGTTCGAGCTTGAACAGGTCCCTTGCCAGTTTGATGGGCTCGTCCGGGTCGTTGCCGTGTCGGGGAAGATTCACGTCGCCGCGTTCTTCCATGGCCTCCAGGACGTCGAGCAGCCGGCTTTTTGCCTGTTCGGCGTGGTGCTGAATGGTGGTCAGGGCTGCGGCGATGGCACCGGCCTGCTCGGGAGTGTGGAGAGCCCAGAGGGAGGACAGCAGCGCCGTCAGCCCATCAATGCTGGCCACGGCGGCGTCTGCGAGCCAGGCTGCGGCTTCCGGGCGGCCTTCGGAGTCGGCGACATCGTCGATCCCGCAGCCGTTGAAGGTTTCGCCCACGTCCTCCAGCAGCTCCTGCCAGGACGTTTTGGCAGCGTCGCTCATGCGGTGCCTCCCTGGAGTGCGAACAGGGTGACGCGGTGGGGGCCGTGGACCGTGACGGTGTAGACGTCATCCCAATGCCCGTCGTTGTCGGCGTCGGGGCAGACGGGACCTCCTTCTTCGCCGAGGACGACCCAGACTCCGGGCCAGTCGGGATGTCCGTTGGTGACCAGGTTGCCGCACTGGGAGCACGCGCGTGCGGGCAGTCCGCGACGGCGGAAGTCGTCGATCTGGTCGGGTGTGGGGTCGATCCGATCGTCGCTGAAGTACTTCATGGCCAGGTACAGCGGGCCGAAGTCATTGCGTTCGTCGACTTCGTCCCAGTCGGTCAGCCCCTCAGCGGCGGTGGCCATCCGGTAGCCGAAGACCGGGACGGGGCCGACTCCTTGTTCCTGGACCACGGTGAGGCCGTCGGCGGGGGAGCCCTCCGGCAGGACCGACCAGAGGAACGCCTTCACCGCTTCGACGGTGTCGTCGCCGGGTTTGGGGTGGTTGAGCCAGGCCGTGGCGATCAGGTCTTGCCAGTGCATGTGGGGGTAGATCGTGTCCTCGACGATCACGCCGTTCGCGGCCAGCAGTACCCGCCGGCGGAAGTCGGCATGCTCGTGGCTGTTCAGAAGCACTTCCCGGCCCTTGGCGGCAGCCTCCGCAGCGGCCTGGACGGTGGGGAACGCGGCCAGGAAGCGGCGCCACTCCGGGAGCATCCCGTCCGACGCCGGGAGATCACGCAGAGCCCGGGCGGTGCGCTGGCGGACGACCTTCTTCGCCTTGGTGTTCGTCGTGCTGCGCTTCTTGCCCATGGAGGCTTCCTTCGCTGCAGTCGGGTCGACAGACCAAGCTAGCGGTCGCCTGGGAGTGGTGGGGCTGTTCGGTGTCACTCAATCGGGTGACTCAGGCCGACTTCGCGTTCCAGGTACAGGTGGCCGGGCGGGCGGTGCGCAGCGGGATCGCCGCGGCCCGGGTGGCGCGGGCGACGGCGAGAGCGGCGCGGTGGCGTTCGCGCTGCTGGCGGGCGTGCTGGTCCGCGTCGGTGGCCGGGACGTCCTCGATCGAGGACCGGTGGGCGTCCTCGGGCTCGCGCAGGCGGTTGTAGTGCCGGTGCAGGATGGCCTCCCGCTCGGCGGCGGCCTCGTCGAGTGCGGCCTGGCGGGTGGCGGCGTCCTCGCGCATCCGGCGGCGCAGTTCCTGGTAGGCGTGGTGGTCAGCGAGCGGGGGCCGGCCCGGCTGCGCGGCTGATTCGGTGTCGCGGCGGGCGGGCCGGTCGTCGAGGTCCTGGTCGTGCTGCACCACGGGGGCGGGGCCGACACGGACGTCGATGGCCCGGACGGTGCCGGGGCGCAGCTGCTTGAGGTCGGTGAGGATGCGGCGCAGCTGGGCGGCCCAGGTCGGGGAGTCGGCGACCATGTGCAGGCGGCGGGTGGTCGGGTCGTAGCTGTGCGCCTCCGCCACCCGCGTCCAGAACAGCCGATAGCCCAGGTCCAACGGATCCGGGCCACGGGGACCAGACCGGCCAACAGACAGATAGCCGACACCGGTCGGCTTCTCTGCCATGCTCCTTGCTGGCGGTTGGCACCGGCAGCGGCGGGTGTCAGATGTCGACTCGGTGCCGCTGAATCTCTTCCGCACTCCATCCCGTGACGGCCGCAACGTCCTTGTCTGGTGTCGAAAGCAGCGAGAGCCATTCGCGCAGCGCTTCGGCCAAGGAGTCGGGCAGGCCGAAGGAGCTCACCGGGAGCTCGTCGGTGCCTTCGCCAACGTGGTCGATGTGGAACCACATGCCCGTGGGGTCTAGGCGGGCCGTCGCAGCATCGTAGCCACCGAGGCCGTTTGTACCGGCCTCAATCAGCGCACCTGAGCGCCAGTCGGTGATCTCCCACGAGTCCATTCCGGTCTGACCGCCGTTCACGATCCGGTGTCCGGCCTCTTCGAGGCGCCGGATCTCTCCCTCGCGCGCCTCCTCGGCTGCCAGGTTTGCGCGCAGGAGCTCGCAGATGTACTCCCTGATCGGCCCGTCGAGAGCCGTCTGCTGGGTGCTGTCAGTCGTGCCGCTGGTGGTCATCGTCATCTCCTTAACACGCCGCGCCTGTGGTGGTGCGGCAGTCTCGCACGCGGTCCCGCTACGAGACGCTCGGCCCGGGCCGGGCCGGCGAACGGGTTGTCGCGGCCACCCTGCCGCTACTGCCGCTCGGTTGTCCCAGCTTTTCCCGAACGAGCGAGGCCGGCTGCTGCTCACGCCGCTCCGGTCCGCGGCGGGGCCGGGCGGGCAGTGCGCAGCGGGATCGCCGCGGCCCGGGGCGGCGCGGGCGACGGTGAGAGCTGCACCAGACCCTCCGCCTCACCGACCTTGCGTGATCTATCGTTGCGGTCCATTACCGTACGTGTCAGGACGGAGGCCCGGGGTGGGGAAGCGGCAGCGTCGCCGGAAAAGGGAGCAGCAGAAGAGTGCAGGCGATGCAGTGGCATCGGTGCTGCTCTTCCCTGATGAAGCGAACCCGCTGATCCGGGTGGAGGTCGACCCGGACACCCCGGCTGATCTGCACGAGGTGTGTGTTCGGTACTGGCAGATCGCGATGGAGCCCGAGCCGTCATGGCGCTACCGGGTGGCCGAGCTTGGGGATGAGCAGTGGGTCATTCACTCGGTGCCGGCGAAGTCTCGGGCGTTTCTCCTGGCTGTCCCGTGTCAGGGGTGCGGCGAGTCACTGCCGGTTCGGAACCGGACTGCTGTCAGCCAGGTCGCTTCTCTGCCGCGTCTCGCGAGCGGACAGCTCGGCAGGAAGGCGAAACGGTACTGCTCGGCTTGTCTGGAACAGGCCCGGGGTGCAGACCCCTGGGGTCCTTCCGTGCCCAGTCCTCGGTCCAGTTGGTCCGCCCCAGAGGCTCCGGCAAGCCCGAAGCCGGCTGAGGGTTCGGGCGTGGAGAACGCCGTTACCGCGGCGGCTGTCAAGGTTGCTGCTGAGCATGAGGCGAAGGAAGCGGCCCGGATCGAAGCGCAGGTGCGAGCGCTGTGGGAGCGGGAAGTCGCGCGCCAGGCTCCGGACACGGCCGTCCATGCGTTGTCTATGCGGGCGCTCGTGATCGCCGAGGCGATGGTCGGTCTCATTGAGGGGGGCGCCAAGACCCTTCCGACGGTCGCCACCGTTCCGTGGGGTTGGACCGGCCGGCCGGAAGACGACCTTGAGGAGCTGTCCGCTATGTACTCGTGCGGCTTCCTCGCCCTCGACGTCGCCGCGATGGGAGCCGCTGCTTTTCAGGACGGCCGCATCGACGCGCTTGCCGGGTCTTACGCGCCAGGGCTGGTGACCTTCCGGCTGACCCAGTCCGCCGACGAGGCCCGCACGATGCTCCAGGATTCCGAGGAGTTCGATTCCCAGTCGGAGTCGGTCCGCACGGAGATCGTGGACCAGGCCCTCAGCATTCAGGCGTACAGCGTGCTCGCGTACCTGGACGACCTCATCACCAGGGAGTACCAGTACCCCCCGCTTCCCTCCGCCCGGCACGCGGAAGCACATACGGCTGCGCTGAGCGCCCTTCGTTCAGGATGGCACCGCGACCAAGTCAACAGCGTCGCATGGCGCGCCGCTGCCAGCGCCGCGGCGTGGAAGGAACGCAACGCCCACATCAGTGAGAGCGCCGCTTCCTCCGCAACGATCACGACCTTCGTCCGGTACGTGACCTCCAACCTCGAACGCGGAATCCAGCCGCAGCACTACACCCCCCGCCCACGCACCCCGCTGCCACTGGCCACCACGGCCGCTCTCGGCTTCGCCCAGCGGTTCAGCATGCCGGAGCTCACGTAGATCGAGGAGTGGCTGACCGTGCCCTGCACCCGAGGACCGGTCCTCGGGCTCACGCTGGTCGAGGAGGTACTGGATCTGCCGGGTGAGGGCGGCGGTGTTTCTGGCGGGTTGGAGGGGCCGGTGTGGGTGGAGGTGCGCCCGTCGGGTAGTCGGTGGGCTGGTCACGCCGCTCCGCGGGCTGGAACCGGCTGCGGCTGTCGAGCGGTACGCGGCGGGATGGCACTCGTCCGGGTGGCGCGGGCGACGGCGAGCGCGGCCTGGTGGCGTTCGCGCTGCTGGCGGACCACAGCTGCCGATGGGCCTGCGTGAACGCGGCGGTCGTCGACCTCGGTATCCCGGTCTTCTCGTCGTAGCCGTCCCGCTCGTGGCTGACATGGCCCGCGTTCTGGAGCTGGCCGAGGGCGACCTTCCCGTGCCGCGGTCGCGGCGTCATCGCTCCGTCGGGCCC
>NZ_JBHVFE010000255.1:0-12522 GCF_042801945.1 Kitasatospora sp. NPDC057542 | reverse complement strand
CCGGTGCTCAGTAATGGGCACGCCGGGTTCGGAGAGCGGCCTGGAGAAACGGACCGGTAGCAACACTGGAACCGCGCTCCAGGCCGACTCAACCGGCGCACCGGCGGGTCACTCGTTCGTGGGTTCTTCTGATGATTCGCGGTGGGGTGCCTGGATGGCTTCTTCCCTGGTCATGCGTTTGTGGTGCCTGTGATCGGTTCGGCTGCGTGTGGTCCGTCGCCGGGTGGACGCGTTGTCAATCAGGTGTGGACTCAGCGCTAACGACTGCCGAGCTGCTGCCGCATATCTTGAGAGAGAGGAACAAGGGGAGACCTGGACGACACTGCCGACAGCCCTGCTCACGACCCAAGGGGAATTTCGTGGCGGCGCCGACTGAATGTGCTTGTGGGTCTCTCAATTCAGCTTCCAGCGCGTCGAAGAGGGAGACGGGGAATGAACCGCATCAGGAAGATCTTCACTACGGCGACCGTCGCTGCTGCGACCACGAGCAGTGCTGCTGCTCTGGCGTTGTTCGCTACAGCAACCCCGGCCTCCGCATGGTCGTGGGACTGCCAGCAGTACCTGCGCGGTAAGGGGTACCGCGTACCGGTGGGCGGGAACGCTGCTGAGGCGTGCACCATCGCAGACCACGGCGAGGGGTCGGCGAACTCGCTCTCGATCTGCCTGTCCCGCCTTGAAGCGCTGGGGGTCAGCTTCAGCCACGCCAAGACCGCCTGTCGGCTCGGGGCTGCACGATAGGGCCCACTGGAATCCAGGCCCGCCGGAGCGGGCCGACGATCACCGGCGGGTTTCGCCCCGAGGCGAATCCCGGCAGGGTGGTGGTGGTCGGCTCAGGTGATGATCGGCACCGGCTCTTCACCGCGATACAGCGGGACCCTTCACCGCGCACCCGGCTCCACCGTTCACCATCCCCGACCACGAACACCCGTGACCAGGGTAGAGAGCCCGAACACCCCGGTGAACAGCCACGCCGAACCGCTGAAAACCAAACGCCGATCATCACCACGGTGCCCTTTCTTCGGCGGGTCAGTTTCGGTTCGGGTATTTCCTGGCGTGGATGAGGCGGATCTCCCACCAGGGGTCGTCCGGCTTCTCCTTCCTGGCCCGGCGTTCTTCGCGTGGGGTGGGCTTGGGCAGGAGGAGCCGGCCGACCTCGTTGTTGCGGCGTGCGAGGTCGCAGGAGTGGCACTCCACGGCGTCGGCGGGGGCTTCCTCGGTCAGTTCCAGGCCGGAGCCTGGTCTGCCGCGGAGGGGGCCCTTGCAGGTATAGCAGGGCCAGCGTGCGGCGTGGGCGTCGCGCACGGCCTGCTGCTTTCGTTCCCTCTCGGCCTTCCAGGCCTTGGTCTGGCAGTCGCCGCAGAGGCTGGTGCCGTCGCTGGGCCTGCCGGTGTGGATCTCGTCGCAGCGGCGGTTGCAGCCGGGGCAGCGGGTCGCTTCCAGCCGCTGGTGCCGGGCCTCGCGCTCGGCCTGGTGCTCGGCGTCGAGGCGGGCCTGGACGCGGGTGGTGTACCCGGCGTGGGCGAGGGCGTCGGTGAGGGTCTGCCACTCCTGGCCGCCGAAGCGCCACCAGATCGCGGCGTGCGGCCCGTTCTCCTTCAAGTCGTCGAGGTGGCAGGCCAGGATCGGGATCCGCCCGGTAAAGTCGAGCGGGTCGCGGCGCGGCGGGGCCCAGTGCCGGGCGGTGAGGTCCTGGACCTTGGTGATGAGGTTGTTGAGTCCGCGGGGGCCGGCGCCGCCGAGGACCAGGGCGATGGGCGGCAGGCTGTCGGGGCCGGCCATCGGGTACTTCCGCCGCCAGGTCGGCAGCTTCTTCGCGTCGCTGTGGTGTCCTTCGTGTTTGGGGTCGTTGTAGGTGAGGGCGAAGTACTCGGCGTAGCGGTCGAACTTGGCGGCGATGAAGTCGGGTGTCTCGTTGTGGAGGCCGGCCTCGACCAGGAGCACGGGCACCTTGTCGGTGGGCGCGGTGAGGACGGCGTCGGCGAACTGGTTGCGGTCGCCGGGCAGCGGGTGCGGGGCCTCGGTGGTCCAGTCGGCGATCCGGCCGATCGGCTTGCCCGGGGTGGCCGGGCTGGTGAACGCGACGATGGTGTCGTTGACGGCCATCGCGTGCGGGGCGCCGGTGGTGCGGCCGACCGAGCAGGCCCGGCCGCCGATCTTCCGATCGGAGGGCAGCGTGGACTTCGCGGCGTCCAGGCCGAGGTCGGTCAGCCCCCAGATCACCGCCCCGGCCCCCGGCGGCCGGATGGGCCGGCACTTCACCGGACGCTTCGGGGCGGGCCCGGCCGATCGGTCGCTGTCGGCCGGCTCCGGCTGCCTCGGGAGACCGGAGGTGCTGCCGCGCTGCTCGGCCAGCTTGTTCTTCGCGAGGTCGCGCAGCGCCGAGGCGACGGTGTTCGGGTGCTCGTGGTCGGGCCTGGCCAGGAGCCAGACCCGACCAGGCCCGCCGCCAAGGCGTCGCGGACGATGACCGCCCCAGCGGGCCGGTGACACGGCGCCAACCACGGCCTGACGTCGGCTGCGCAGTGCGTGGAGGCCATTGAGGGCCGACCTGGGGAATGGCCGGGGCGCTGGTGCGGGGCCTGCTGGTCGGCAGGCCCCGCGTCCTCGTACAGCCCGGCCTCAAGGATCCGAAGGCCTCGGCGCCAATACGCTTACGCCTCGATCTTGATACAGGCCCTGTTCGGCAGCCAGCTACCCGCCCTGGTACGAACCTTCACACACAGGAGCGAGCCGTCCTTGAACTCCTGGTTGATGGTGAAGGTGTACTCCGGCGGCGCTCCGCAGGGCGCAAACTTGGCGTTGCTGTACGCGGCGCCGTTACGCAGGGTGCCGGTCACCATGAACCCGATGTCGCACCGGTAGCCGCTGTCGAGGGAGGCCTCCACACGGCCGACGTGGTAGCTGTCGCCGTAGGTGTACTGCGACAGCCTGCCGAGGGCGGTCGAGGTGCTTCCGCCAGCGCTGGCGTTGGCAACGCCGGGCGTCGCAATGAGGGCCACGGCCGCCAGCGCCGCCGCCCCAAGCGTCTTGTGAAGCCTGATCATCGTATGTACGCCTCCATGGGTGGTTTCTCGATTCGGACGGCCATCAGGCCCGGGGGAACCACCGGTGTCCCCGCGGCCCCCGGCCCGCCGCCCTCGGAACCCATCCTGACGGTGCCCGCGGGCGCGGCCCCAGTCCTTTCGGCCGTCGCCGAAACACCTGTGGTGAGGCCCACTTGAAGCAGTCGTGCGCGACCGGAGACGATGGGCGCCGGGAAGGTGGGCGTCCGAACAGAACCCGGGAGACCCTCACATGCTGCGCATCACGTTCACCCCGCAGGACCTCGCCAGGACTCGGATAGCGGCGACATGGGGCCCGCTCGGCGAGACCCTCCTCGCGCTGACAGCCCTACAGCAACCGCACAGCAGGGCGATGTTCGGCGCATGGCGACACAAGGTCCACGCCCGCTCCCCCGCCCGCGTCCATCCGGCCTCGTCCCTCTTCCGGGAGACCGTCCTGGACCTGTTCACCGTCACCGGCGCCGCATCCTCCGTCGACGAGGGGGCCGAGGCACTGCGCGCGGCCCCGGCAGAGCGTCTGCGGGCCGAACTCGAGGGGGCCGTCGAAGCACGGGCCCGCTACTCACGCTGCACGGGCCCCTGGGCGGGCGTGGCGTGGGGCGACATCGCCCACGACCGGGAGGACCGTGAGGAACTGCTGGTGTTCCTCCACGACGTCCACCGCGTCGCCGTGGCCCCCCACTGGCAGCGGATCCTGCCCCGCCTGCGGTCCGAGCAGACCACGCACGCCCTCAGGCTCGCCCAGTACGGACCCGAGGCGATGCTCGCCGGACTGCCGCCCGAGTTCCGCTGGAAGCCACCGACGCTGGAGATCGGCAGGGGCGCCCTCACCGGTACCGTCGACCTGGAGGGCCGGGGCCTGTTGCTGGTCCCGTCCGCCTTCTGCCAGACCAGGCCGATCACCTACACCGACCCGGCGGACGACCAGGCGCCCGTCCTGCTCTTCCTCCCCGTCATACGCGGCGTTTCCGACGCCGCCGCACTGCTGACGACGTCCCGCCACGGGATCGACGGTGCCTTGTCCGCGCTCCTGGGGCGCACCCGGGCCCGCACCCTCCATGCCATCAGCGACAGCCCCTGCACCACCGGGCAACTGGCCGAACGCCTCCGCGCGTCGCTGCCCACCGCGAGCGAGCAGGCCTCCGTACTCCGCCAGGCCGGCCTCATCACCACTACCAGACGCGGCAGTGCCGTCCTGCACACGCTCACCCCCCTCGGCAGCGCCCTGCTCAACGGCCATCACTTCCAGACTTGACCGCCCAGAAAAACTGTCCCCGGCCCTCCGAAGACGGCGGGCCACAGCCGCAGGTCGTGCGTACGGCCCCCGCCCCCAGGTGGCCGAACCCGGCGCGGGCGAGGCCAGTGGTGGCGATGGTATCCAGGGCGTGCTCGGAGTACGCCGCGGCCTTACCGTCGCGCTCAGGGCGCAGCGCGGCGAGCTTCGTCCTGGCCGGGAGAAGGGCGGCGGCTTCGCGGCGGCCAGCCGCGGTCAGGGTCCACAGTTATTTGCGGTTGTCCGGCAGACGCAGTTCTTCCCGCACTCTCCCGGCGGCTTTCAGGTCGACCACTGCGTCGCGGGTCGCTCTTGTCGGTCCACTGCGCTCGGGCCGGGGGCGGGACCTCGCGGACGACCGGGCAGCTGCCGGGGCCGGCCCGGAGCGGCTGTGGAACCAGATCCGGCCGCTGGGGCAGTGGACGGTCATCCGGTCGTCGTCGGCGAGGACGGCGGACCAGGTCGGCCGGGGGGCGTCGGCAAGCGTGGGAACGGTGACGCCGGCGACCACCCAGCCCGACCACCAAGCCCAGACCATCGGCGACCAGCAGTGGACACCGCTCGAGAAGCGGACAGCTCTACACCGCCACCGTGTGGTGGCGGTCCCTGCCTTTGTGTGGCCCAGCGGCGCAGCGATACGCCCTGCCGTTGGTCTCGGTGGCCTGGCCTGTAGCTGCTACCGGTGGCTCCCCTGGGTGGGGCGTTCCGGCATGCTGGGTGGGAAGCTCAGCTGGCAGGCTGCCGCTCGGGCCAGCCAGTCCGCCCAGCAGTTGATGAAGTCGTCCAGGACGGCCGGTTCCTGGCGGGTAAACGGCCAGGCCAACTGGATGACGTCCAGCACGGGGCTCAGGGCGGTGCGCGCCCTGTCATCGGGTCCCAGGGCGAAGGGGACTGTCCGCCTGGGCGGTTGCTGCCTGCCGAACGCAAGTTCCATGAACGCGGTCTCGAACCAGCCGTAATGCTCGGCCGTCTGGGCATCGCAGAACCACAGGGAGTGGCTGCGTCCCTGGTAGCCGTTGCCGTTCCACGGGACGCTCAAGTTGATCGCGGTGTAAGCGATGACGTCGAACGGCGCGGACCCGTCACCGGCCCATGCCTCCGGGTTCGTCTTTTGGATCTCGTCGAGAGTCAGTTTCGCGTCACCCACGGCAAAGTCCCAGCTGCCGTGCTGGCGGCGGGTAACCCGGCCGGTGGGAGCAGCGGCGGTCAGCGCGGCGAGGACCGTCTCGGAGATTGCCTCGAAGGAATCTATGGCCACCCCGAACAGGTCACTGCGGCGTTCCTCTTCAGTGCGCTGCTGAGACTGGTACTGCTGGGCGGCGGCGATCCGGGCCGTCTCCTCGCTGTTCTGCTGGGCGAGAGCGGCCAGGCCGCCGGTCAGCGGCGAGCCACCGATGGTGGCCAGCCTGGCGACGATGTCGGCCGGGGTGGGGCGGGCCTGCGGCGCGCGGTAGAGGCACGCGCCGATCAGGGACGCGTACAGGGGCGGCGCGTCCGCCAGGCGCGGCGCGCTGTCGTGGAGGATCTGATGACGGAAGTCGGGACCGGGGAAGGGCCAGCGTCCGGAGAAGATCTCGTAGCCGATGACGCCGAACGCGAAGACGTCCGAGGCAGTGGTGGCGCGCTCCATGCGCCACCGCTCCGGGGGCACGTAGGGCCCGGTGCCGGCGTCCTTGCGGGTGTAGAGGCCGGCAGCGGTCGCGGCTTCCGCGTAGCGGGCGAGGCCGAAGTCCGCCAGGCACCAGATGCCATTCAGCAGCAGCACGTTCTCCGGCTTGAGATCGCGGTGGACGATGTCGCCGTCCAGGCCGTCCAGGGCAGTGGCGATGTCCGTCAGCACCTGGACGCACTCCGCCAGCGGGAGCTTGCCGCCGCTGTCCTCGAGATGGCGGCGCAGCGACTTCTGGGCCCTCGGCATGATGATGACCCAGTCGTCGCCGTGCTCGCCGCTGTCGAGGATCGGGACGACGTTGGGCTTGCCCGCGCCGTCGAACAGCATCTCGCGCTCCGCGCCGGGTTCCTTGCGGACCAGCTTGGCCACCGCCTCCTCTCCTTCCGGGGAGCGGGCGATGAACACCCGTCCGTAGCCGCCGCGGTCGGCGTCCAGCGCCTGCCCCAACTCCCAGATCTGATTCAGATTCAGCTTCTCCACACCCACCCTGCCCAACACTTGTGGCGTGCGCACCGTTGCGCCTCTCCATCATCCCGGATGATGCCGACAGTCCCCGCTGCTCCTCGTTACCGCTCTGCCTTGCCGCAGTTCGTGGAGCGAGAGCGCCACGCCAACGTCCGGCGCCCGCACAAGGAGCCGCTGGAGGCCGTGGAGGTCGGGCCGGGGGGTTAGGAGCAGGGCGTCGAGTGGGCATAGGCAGCTCGTTGCTTGCGCCGGGTGCTGCCGGCTGACCTCGCGACGTGCGGGGTCGGCCGGCGGCATCTGCGGGTCAGCGGCGTGGCTTGGGGGTGATGCGGGCGTGGAGCAGTGCGGCGCGGGTGAGTTCGGTGCCTTGCTTGTGGTCCTCGTTGAACAGGCTGGTGAGCCCGTCCGGGGCACTGTTCCAGTAGTTGTCGAGGGTGATACGGGCTCCGAGGTCGTCGAGGAGGATGTTGACGACGTGGGAGAGCTCGCAAGGGCGGTCGCTGCCGGCGTTACCCCACCAGAGGTTTTCGCGGGGGGTGCAGGGGGCGGGGTGGACGAACCCGTCGGTGGTCGTGATCCAGACGGGACCGTACAGGACGATGGAGGCCAGGTCGCCGCGGCCAGCAGGCAGGGACAGCGGGACGTAGAACAGCCATCGGGCGTGGTTCTCGTCGTCGCTCTTGGTGCGGACGACCGGCATGTCGGTCAGGGGATCGGTGAAGAAGGCGTCAACCGTCTTGCCTTCGGCGAGGGTGGCGTGGCCGGCGGTGGGATCACAGAGGGCCAGGCGGCGGGTCCACCGCTCGACGACCGGATGGGCAGTCACCGGGATCTGGGTGAAGCGCCCGAAGGGCAGCAGCTTGGGCTGGCGGCCGAGCGCGATGTCGAGGGCCTCGACGGCGTCCGGTTCGGTGCTGCGGGCGATCTCCTCCCATCCCTGCCGCAGGAGGGCATCGTCCTTCACCAGGGGGATGGGGTGGTTGCGGGTGTCGTGCGTCGCCGCAATGACGAGCCGCCCCGGGGTCGCGATGTGGTCGCCGTAGGTCTGGATGTCGTGCACGACGCTCTGAACACGGTCGTTGCGCAGGTCGTCGGCCATGTTGGTCAGCGCCGCCAGGGCGGCCTGGCTGAAGGAGGTGTTCGCCGCGACCCGGCGCAGGGTCTTCTCGCGGGCCGTTGTGGGGACCTCGGCGATCACGGCCGGGGAGCCTGGTTGCCAGCGGCAGGTGACCTCGAACCGGCGCAGGTGGTCGGGCCACCAGGGGAGGGGCTGGGCGGTGAGCTTCACGATGCGTGCCCAGCTCGCCTCGTACTCGACGCGGGGCTGGGCAGTGTCGGCGGCGACCAGGGCCGGGCCGGTGAAGGCGTCGAGGTCGCCGTACAGGGAGCAGACGGTGACGATCTCGCGGGTGTACTCGTCGGCCAGGTCGGCGGCCATGGCTGCGGCGGCGTGGCTCTCGTCGGTGTGGAGCATGCGGATGACGCCGAGGCTGGTGTGCCAGTCGGTGGCGGGTCCGTGGGCGGTGTCCTGGTGGCCGAGGAAGCGCCCCGGCTGGCGCTGGCCGGGAAGCGGGCGCAGCAGGACGGCGCCGCGGTGCTGGAACTCCGGGGTGCGGGCGGCCCACCGGTAGACGTCGTGGGCGTCCCACACGGGCCCGTCGGGCTTTTCGTCGAAGGGGCCGTAGTAGATGTCGGTCTCGGGTTCGGGGAAGTCGCCGTGCTGGCGCGGCAGTCGCCACATCCCGAACGAGTTCGTGCCGAGCAGTTCTTGGATCTCCGCCTTGCCGAGGTACGTGGTGCGCAGTCCCATGCAGCTACTCCTGCCCGCCGTCGGTGGGGATCATCATGCTCCGCACCCTATCGATCACGGTGCGCGACGGGGCCGGAATGGAGCAGCCGGCTACCGATCGGCGCTCGGAGGGGCGGCGGGGCTTCTTCGGCGGTGAGACCAGGAATCGAACGACTTGGAAACTATTGTTTCCGACCGTCCCGAGGGCGAGGAGCTCGGCCACCGGGGCGAGGCGCAGCGGGGCAGGCTGGTCCGTGACGTCGGAGGTGCCCGTCCAGTTGATGGGATCGAACTCTCCTGCTCTCCTCGGACGGCCACCATGCACGGCATTTCTCTCCACCAGGTAGTGACAATCCTCGATACCAGCCGGCTGTCGTACATGCTGTACGAGCCCATCATCGAACGCGAGCCGCCGTGCATGTACGGGCCGTTGGTGGAGGAGGCGGTGCGCCTTGACCCCTCCTTCGTTCCCGGGGCGACCGAGGAGCTGTCGCTGGACGTCTCGGCAGCCCGGTTGCGGGACCTCGCGGCCGCGGTCGGCACCGAGGTCTGGTTCAAGTACGCCTGCGGGAACGGGCTGCCGGTGCGGCTGGACGAGGCCCGGACGGTCTTGCTCGGCGCGGACGGGATGCCGGTGGCTTCGGCATCGGCGGCAGACAATCTCAAAGGACCAACGCTCTGTTCCTCCTCGCCAAACAGTCCGCGGAGCTGGAAGCGCAGCGAGACGTGCTGATCCGGCATGCCGGCACGCTCGGCGCAGGTGCGGACGACCTCACGATCTGCGGGCTGGACCGCGCGGGCGTGGAAGAGGTCATGGCGGGGCCGGTGGAGGCGGCTGCCCACCAGTCGCGCGCGCTGAGGGTGCTGGAACTGGCCGGCATCCCCACAGCCCCTGTCGCCGCCCTCCACAACTCACGCTGGGAATCAGCCCGGCTCGGCCGCGCTTCCGACTGTCCCGAGAGCGCGGCGACGATCCACTTCTGGGTGGATTTGACCCTCGAAGGCTTTGGCTCCACGAAGGAGTTGTGGCTGGGGCCGCAGTACCACCGCAGTGATGAAGATGCGGCGTTCTATTCACGGGAGGCGGCCGCGCTCGCCCGTCGCGCATCGGGCGTCCTGCACGGTGCCGGCTTCGCGGTTTCCCCCCGCCCCAGCACCAAGGCGGGGCATCCGGAGGCCGCCCTCCAGCCGCACTTCGTCCTCTCCCCTCTCGGCTGACAGGAGTCCGTGGTGTCGTACTTCATTGCCGTTCCGGGAAACGCAGAATCGCCGGTGGGGCAGTACCGAAGGTTCGCGGACGCGCTGCGCACGGGGGCGACGCTGCAGGGGCATTTCGAGGCGTCCGACATCCCAGAGATGGTCTGCGAGATCCGCGGCTACCCGGGACCGGTGTTCGGCCTGTTCGCCATCGAGCCGGCCAGCGTGGTGCTGCCGATCCAGTATCGGGAGCACCTGGTGGCGGTGCGGGCGCTGCGGGTGGTCAGGGAGTTGGAGCCGCACCGCGCGTGGGGGCCGAACGGGGCGGCGGTGCTGGCGATGCTCGGCCGGATCCCGGAGTTCACCATGGAGCAGCTCTACGAGATGCACGCCACCGGGCAGCGACTCCAGGCGGAGGCCACCGAACTCGCGGTGTACGAGACGGAGGACCACTGCGTGGAGGCTCCTGGGCACCAGGCGTGGGCGGTCGATGCGTTGACGGAACTCTGCGACTCGCTCGGCGGTGAGCGGTCCGAGTACGTCGGGCCGGCCTCCTACATCAGCAGGCAATACCGGGAGGACGTCCAGCTGATGGCGTCGGCCGCGCACTGGTACCGGCGCGGTGAGACCGGTGACCGGCCCCAGAGCGTGTGGAACGCCTCCGGGCACGGCATGGGCAGCTTCGCGGATGCGCTCTGGCGGTACATGGAGTGGGCGCTGTGGGCGGAGGTCTGCCGTCCGGACCTGTCGGTGGAGGCTGTCGACGTCCTGCAGCAGCCGTGGCGGGCCGCGCTGGAGGTCCCTGTGGTGCCGGCTTGCCAAGGGGAGGAAGCCACCCCGGTGAGCGGGTAGCGGCACGACGGCGGGCGGGGCAGCTGGAGACCCTCGGGGTGGCCTGGTAGGGGCGTCCCGGCTGGGGCCGGTGTCACCAGCCGGGATAGCGGTTCCACCAGTGCGGGTCGCGGGCCGGTACGTGCTCGCTGCCGCCGGGCGAGTCGACGTACTCCTGGAGCAGGTCACGGGCCAGGACATCGAGCACCCAGGCGAGTTCGAGCCGGCTCAGCAGCTCGACGGGCAGCGCGTCGACGCCGTGCGCGGCACCGAGCAGCCCCGGCACGTCCGACACGGGCGCAGCACGGCGTTCGCGGTGCGGGCGGGTGACCGAGCCCGCTGGGGGCGTGGAGGTCGGCGGTGGCGTCGACGTCCAGGGCGTGCTCCGGGAACGCCTTTGCCCTCTGCGCCGGCCGAGCTCTGTCGCTTCACTCGTTCGGGTGAAGACCGAAGGTCGGCCGCATGCAGAAACGATCCGGCCGGACAGACCCCCTACGGGCCTTCCCGTGATGTGCGGGCCGCCCGTCCCGACCAGTGCTCCTCCCGGGCCGTCACAGCATCGCTCTGCCGTGCGCAGAGCCATCGAAGGGAACAGCAGATGCCCACCATGCGTGCCCGTACGGCGTTGGCGCTCACCGGCACGGCCGTGGCCCTGGCCGCGGTGCTCCCCGGCCCCTCGGCCGAGGCCTCAACCGCCACCGTCCTCACGATGAACGGCTCCTCCGTCACTGGTGCGGCCTACAACGGTACCCAGCCGCAGAGCTTCCGCTTCGTCAAGCAGTCCGACGGCTCCTTCGGCATCCGCAGCTTCTACCAGGGCAACAACAACGTCCTGGACATGAACAACTCCTCTGTCACCGGCAAGCCCTACGCCGGTACCCAGCCGCAGAGCTTCCGCTTCGTCAAGCAGTCCGACGGCTCCTTCGGCATCCGCGGTTTCTACCAGAACGTCGTTCTCACCATGACCAACCCCTCGGTCTCCGGCCAGGCGTACCAGGGCACCCAGAACCAGAGCTTCGAGCTCGTGCGCCAGTCCGACGGCTCCTGGGGCATCCGCGCCTTCTACCCCGGCCCGAGCGTCATCCCGCAGGCTCCCCAGGCCCGCAACGACGCCGCCGCCACCACCGAGAGCCAGCCCGTCGACATCGACGTCCTCGCCAACGACTCGGGCACCGGCACCACCCAGCCGCTGGACCTGACGATCACCAGCGTCTCCACGCCGAACAGCGGCACCGTCGACGTCGTCAACGGCAAGATCCGCTACACCCCCAACTCGGGCTTCACTGGCTGCGACTCGTTCACCTACACCATCGAGGACATCTTCGGCCAGCGGTCCACCGCCACGGTCCGCGTCGCGGTCTCCGCGGTCAACAACCTGACCGCGCAGCAGATCAGCGGCACCGCCCTCACCGTTTCCGGGAACGGCTTCGCCGGCACGCTGTACCAGAACGGCAACGACGCCCAGAAGTTCACCCTCGTCCACCAGAACGACGGCTCCTGGGGGCTCCGGAACCCCGCCGGCGGCCTGGTCCTGGCGACCAACAACGGCAGCGTCAACGCCTCCTACTACGACGGCTCCCCGTCGCAGAGCTTCAGCCTCTACCCGCAGAGCGACGGCTCCACCGGCATCCGCAACACCTACTCCGGTGACGCCCTCAGCGTCGACTCCAACTCCGGCACCGTCGGCTCCGGCCCCTACACCGGCGTGGTGCCCCAGAGCCTCGAACTCGTCGACCTGGGCGACGGCACCTACTCCGTCCTCACCTACTACGGCAGCACCCAGGTGCCGCAGTTCCCGATCGCCCGCACCGACGGCGGATCCACCGTCCAGGGCACCGCGACCACCATCGACGTGCTCGCCAACGACAGCAACACCGGCCGCACCGACTCCAGGGGCCTGACCCTGACCGGAGTGTCCGCCCCGGCCAACGGCACCGCCGAGATCGCCAACGGCCAGGTCCGCTACACCCCGCAGGCCAACTTCACCGGCTGCGACACCTTCACCTACACCGTCACGGACCCCTTCGGCCGCAGCACCACCGGCACCGTCAACATCGCCGTCTCCGCCCGCCGCCCCTGACCCCCCGACACCTCCGCGCTTCCCCCTCGCCCGCCCGCTCGGTGGTGACCAACGAGCGGGGGGGTCACCTTCGCGCCCGGTGTCCTGACGGGTTGGTCGGGATCCGCGGTTGTGCGGGCCCACAGAGTAGTGACGGGCCCGGGTCAGGGGGGT
>NZ_JBHVFE010000254.1:0-12547 GCF_042801945.1 Kitasatospora sp. NPDC057542 | reverse complement strand
GGCCGGGGCCGGGCACCGGGCGCCGCCGTTCAGGTGGGGCGGGGTCAGATCCGGGCCAGGTATCCGTTCTCCACCAGCCAGAGCACGTTCAGCCTGGCCGGACCGCCGGGCAGCAGGGCGCCGTCGAGCTGGTACTGGAGGCCCCAGCCGGGCTGGTTGAACCAGGGCGCGATCGGGCCGGCGTGCACCGTGAAGGCCTTGACCACCTTGTAGTCGTGGTAGTTGCAGGCGGCCGGCGGGTTGCCGTCCAGACTCTGCGGCGGGATCGCGCGGTTGGCGTAGGGCAGGCCCTCGGGAGCGAGGAACGCTCCGTACTCACTGCCGTAGCGGTCGATGTTCTGGTTCGGGTAGAGCGTGAGGTCGAACTCGATCGGGCTGCCGTCGGGCAGGGTGACGTAGCCGTCGGCCGGCGGGTACGTCCAGCCGCCCTTGCCGCCGTTGCCGGCCGGGTCGTAGTACCTGGCCAGGAAGTCCTGGTCGCTCGCGCCGCCGGTGCGCTGGTAGCCGATGAGCTGGCGGCCGACCGGGCCGGTGGTCGGGAGGTCTGCGGGGCCGAGGCGGGCGTCGTCGTGGCGGAAGGCGGCGGAGCACTGGTCGGAGGGGGTGGCCGCCGGGGCCGCGACGGCGGCGGGAGTGCTCAGGGCGGTGAGGGCGGTGGCCGCGGCGAGCGGCGCGACGAGCAGGCGAAGGCGCACGGTGTCTCCGTCGAACGGGTCAGCGGTCGAGAAAGGAGCCACGGAGGGTCGTCGCACTCACCCTCCGTGGCTGGTTCGACACCAGGCAATCGGATTCACTGATCATTCGTCAACACGATCCGTGCGACTGGGCGTTCGGCTCCGCGGATTCGGCCGAACCCGGGACACCGGGACCGTCCGTCCATCAGGATGAGCGGTCCGGTGCGGCCGGGTCACTTCCCCGGGGCGACCCGCCCGAGCAGGTGGAGCAGCCGGTCGAGGGCGTCCTTGGAGTTCGGCTCGGTCAGGTTGACCATCAGCCGGAACGCCACCTTCAGCAGCGCCGGGTGGCCGAGCCCGGCGGCCCCCGCCGTGCCGAGCAGCTTCGGGCGGCCCAGCAGTTCGGCGGCCAGGCGTCCGAGCGCGAAGTAACCCGCGTAGGCGGAGCGCAGCGCCTGCGGGTAGGCGCGCAGGGCGAGTTCGCGACCGCGGTCGGTGCGGCGGGCGAGGGCCTGGACGATGGTCTCGGCGGCGTAGCGGCCGGACTCCATCGCGTAGGCGATGCCCTCGCCGGTGCCCGGGCTGACCGTGCCGCCCGCGTCGCCGACCAACAGCAGGCCGTCGGCGTAGTGGGGTTGGCGGTTGAGGCCCATCGGCAGGGCGGCGCCGCGGATCGGCTCGGTGACCCCGTCGGGGGTGTAGCCGTACTCCGGCGGCAGGCCGTCGCACCAGCGGCGCAGCAGCTCCCGCCAGTCCACCTCCGCCTTGGCGGTGTCGAGGACCCCGAGTCCGACGTTGGCGGTGCCGTCGCCCATGCCGAACACCCAGGCGTAGCCGGGCAGCAGGCGCCGGGCCGGGTCGGTGGGACTGCGCAGGTCGAGCCAGGCCTCCAGGTAGCGGTCGTCGTGGCGCGGGGTGGTGAAGTACGTCCGGTACGCGACGCCCATCGCACGGTCGGTGCGGCGGTAGCGCTTCATCGCCACCGACAGCCGGGTGGAGTTGCCGTCGGCGGCGACCACGATCGGGGCCCGGTAGGCGACCGGCCGGCGCTCCTCCCCCAGCCTGGCCGTGACGCCGGTGATCCGGCCGGTCCGCTCGTCCAGCAACGGGCCCGTCACATTGGCGCGTTCGACCACCCGGGCACCGGCCGAGGCGGCCTTGCGGGCGAGCAGTTCGTCGAAGTCGGCGCGGCGCCGGACCAGCCCGAACCCGGGGAAGGCGGAGAGCTCGGGCCAGTCGAACTCCAGCGAGCGGCGCCCGGAGACCAGCCGCAGGCCCCGGTTGTGCAGCCAGCCGGCCTCCTCGGAGACGTCGATGCCGAGGTCGGTCAACTGCTTGACGACGCGCGGGGTGAGGCCGTCCCCGCAGACCTTCTCACGCGGCAAGACGGACTTCTCCAGCAGCAGGACGTCCAGTCCGGTCCGTGCGAGGTGGGCTGCCGCGGTGGAGCCGGCCGGCCCGGCGCCGACCACGATGACGTCGGCGCTCCCCCCGGCCTGGACGGTCTCCCCGGCCTTCACGCTCTCCCCGGCCCGGACGGTCGCCCCGGCGCGGACGGGCCTCTCACCCCCGACGGACCCCTCGGGCCGGACGGGCACCCCGTCCCGGGTGGTCCCCGGCCGCCGCTCGTGGGCCTGTCGTCCATCGGTCTCTTGCCCACCGGTCTGCTGCCCACCGGTCTGTTGCCCGCCGGCCTCGCCGGTCGGCTCCGGGACGGTCTGCTCTGGGCCGGGCATCGCACTCTCCCACGGGTCGGATCGGCTGTACACGCAGCGGAGGCTGCGGGCTGGGCGGTCCCGGACGGACGATAGAGAACCCCGGCGCCGACCCGCCGCCCCGACACGCAGTCCGCTGCCGCGAACCGGTCAATACCGGCCACCACGGCCGTCCGGGACCACCTGCCGGACCGGGGAGCGGAGTTGACCGCCCACCAGGGTCGAACGCACACGAAGTCCCGACAATCGGGTGATCGGATCGTTATGACGGACTAGTCGGACCAATCGCCTTCAGCGATGCATTTCGGCCAAACCTCCCTTGCGTCACGTTTCCCGCTGCGGGAACTCTTGTGCCCCTCCCGTCGCACGACACCGGCTCCTGCCGAACGGCCGACCGGAGGCTCCTTCCCCGCCGCGCGGGCCCGCCCCGGCCTGCCGTACCCGATGGAACTCCGATGCACCTCCGCTCCACCGCCGCGCGCTCCCTGGTGGCCGTCCCGACCGCCGCCGCGCTCATGCTGCTCACCCCCGCCGCGCACGCCGTTTCGGGCGGCAAGGGCGGCGCCCCCGGCAACAACGGCACCGTCAAGATCCACGACGCCGCCACCGGCCAGGAGGACGTGCGCAACGAGCCCAAGGTCTGCACCTTCTACCTGGACTCCTTCGGCTTCGACGCCAACCAGGACGTGATCTGGGCGATCGCCACCGTCGGCCCCAAGGGCGAGACGCTCGCCGCGTGGGGCGACCTCCCGGTCGACCCGCACGGGCACGTGCGGACCGAGGACATCCACCTGCCGGACGGCCACTACAAGCTCTACTGGCAGTCGGTCGAGCTGGTGGACGGCAAGCTGCCCAAGAAGCCGGACCTCAACAACCCCAAGCACAAGGTGTTCAAGGTCGACTGCGGCGGGCAGCCTCCGGTCCCGACCGGCAAGCCCTCGGCGACCGTGACGCCGACCCCGGTGAAGACGCCGCCGGCGAGCCCGACCTCGGTGCCCTCGCACAGCCCGTCGGCCCCGGCCACGACGCCCGCGACGCCCCCGGCGACGACCCCGGCCACGACGCCCGCGACGACCCCGGCCTCGCCGAGCGCGAGCACGCAGCCCACCGAGACGCCGAAGCCCCCGGTGCCTCCGACCACCACCCCGACCAGCCCGGCGGCGACGACTCCGGCCACCACCCCGACCAGCCCGGCGGCGACGACTCCGGCCACCACCCCGGCCACCCAGGAGCCGACCACCGCACCCAGCGGCACCCCGAGCCCGGCCCCGTCCAGCGCGCCGACCGCCACCGTGCCGGTGAACGTCCCGACCACCGAGACCCCGGTCAACCCGGAGCAGCCGCTGATCATGCCCGACAAGGTCAGCGTGCCCACCCCGATCCCGGGCGCCGCCGCGGACGGCAAGAAGCTGGCCACCACCGGTAGTGACGGCACCCTGCTCTACGCCGGCGCCGGCACCGTGCTGCTGCTGGGCGGCGCGGGCGCGGTGGTCTACACCCGCCGTCGCCGCACCGACTCCTGACACACCCGCCCGGGCCTTCCCGGGCGGCATGCCGCGACTGAGCCGCGGCACCACCGAGCCCCTGGCCCGCGAGCAGCTGCGTGGCCAGGGGCTCCCCGTCGTTCCACGGCGCGCACCCCCTCGGGGGTTCACCGGCGGTCGCACCGGGATCGACGAGGGGCCCTGGCCACGGGGGCGGGCCAGGGCCCTCACCCGGAACCACGGCCGGACGCTCCCCCCGGGTTCACCGACCGCACCACCGGAACCGCCGACATCACCGACCCCACCGGCACCCCCGACCCGGCCCCGGGAACGCCGGAAGCCCCTGGCCGCGCGGGGGAACGGGCCAGAGGCTTCCACTCTCGACTACGGCCGGCGCGCCCTCACGGGTTCAACGCCAGCACCACGTACCCCGCCAGCACCGCCAGGTGCACCGCGCCCTGGAGCGGAGTCGCCCGGCGCGGGATGACCGTGAGGGTGAGCAGCACGATCGTCAGGGTCAGCAGCACCATGTGCGCCGGGTCGAGGCCGAGGACAAGGGGGCCGGAGAGCCAGCTGGAGGCGATCGCGACCGCCGGGATGGTCAGGCCGATGCTGGCGAGCGCCGAGCCGAGGGCGAGGTTGAGGCTGGTCTGCACCCGGTTGCGGACGGCCGCGCGCAGCGCCGCGATCGTCTCCGGCAGCAGCACCATCATGGCGATCACCACGCCGACCACGGCGTGCGGGAGCCCGGCGTCGTCCACCGCCTTCTCGATGGTCGGCGACACGCCCTTGGCCAGGCCCACCACCGCCACCAGGGCGACGGCGAGCAGCAGCAGGCTGACCCCGGCGGCCCGGAGGGTGGGCGGGGAGGCGTGGTCCTCCTCGTCCAGCACCCGGCCCTCGGGGGTGACGGGCAGGAAGTAGTCCCGGTGCCGGACGGTCTGGGTGGCGACGAACAGTCCGTAGACCACCAGCGAGGCGGTGGCCGCGAAGGTGAGCTGGGTGGTCGAGAACTGCGGGCCGGGCGTGCTGGTGGTGAAGGTCGGCAGCACCAGGCTGAGGGTCGCGAGGGTCGCGATGCAGGCGAGCGCGGCGCCGGTGCCCTCGGCGTTGAACACGGCGGTCCGGTACTTGACCGCGGCGACCAGGATGGACAGTCCCAGGATGCCGTTGCAGGTGATCATCACGGCGGCGAAGACGGTGTCCCGGGCCAGCGTGGCGGACTTGTCCCCGCCGTCGGCCATCAGCGTCACGATCAGTGCGACCTCGATCACGGTGACCGCCACCGCGAGGACCAGCGATCCGAAGGGCTCCCCCGACCAGTGCGCGATGACCTCGGCGTGGTGCACGGCGGACAGCACGGCGCCCACCAGGAAGCAGGCGACCACCGCCACCACCCAGCCGGGCAGCTCCTCGTGCCAGGTCAGGACGAGGACGAGGAAGGACACCACCGGAACGACGACGGTCCATTGCGCGGCACCCGCGCGGAGCTTCGTGATCATGCCGCCGAGGATTCCAGACTGGAGGCCGGTCACCCGGGTGCCCGCGCCGGGATACGTATGGATGTGGCATAACTCATCCCGTTTCGCCGCTCACCCACCGTAGTCGTGAAGGTACCGGATGACTTTGTCGACATGTATCCGAACCCGTTCCGGGACGCCTCCGGCGGCCGCCACGGTCTTGTCGCTGGTCCGGTAGGCCGCCACGACCAGGGCGGGCAGGTCGCGGGTGAAGCCGTGGCGCTTTATCTGCTGGTCGAGCCAGCAGGCGTAGTTGCCCATCGCCGCGATCGCGTCGCCCGGGTCCCAGTACGACGTGGGGCCGGCGTGGGTGGCGGCCTCGCCCCACGCCTTGAAGACGGAGGGCGTCCACATGGCGATGCCGTACTCGCCGGTCTCCGGTCGGGCGGCGTTCGGGTCGAAGCCGCTCTCGGCCTTCAGCATGGCGGCCAGCAGCACCGGGGTGACCTCCGGCTCGGGGCAGCGCCGTGCCGTGCTGTCGATCACGCCCCGGTAGGCCACCGGAACGTCCGAGCCGGCCGGGATCGCGCCGGACGGCGGGGGCACCGCGCGAGGGGCGGCGCCCGGCCCGCCGGGCTCCGGCCCGCCGGCCAGGGCGAGGACGGCGAGCCCGCAGGAGAGCAGGCCCGCACCGGCCCGAACGGCGGCGCGTCGGCGCCGGGCCGGCCGGGCGGTGGCCCGGGCGACCAGCGCCGCCGGCTCGGTCCGGGTCCGCTGCTCCCGTCCGGGGGCGAGGCAGGCGGTGACCACGGCCCGCCAGCGCACCGGCAGCGCCTCGTCCAGCCGCAGCGGCGCGGCGCCCCGCGCGTACGCCTGGGCGGCCAGCGAGCGGGCCCGGGCGGTGGCGCCGAGGAAGGGGTGCAGGCCCCCGGTGAGCAGCTGGTGGGCGATCACGCCGAAGGCCCAGACGTCGGCGCTGGGGCGCACCGCGACGCCGCGGGCGCCGGTGCGCTCGGACCACCACTCGGGCGGGACGTGGTCGGGCGAGCCGAGCGGCGGGGCGTAGGCGTGGGTGCCCTCCAGCTCGGCGGTGAGGCCGAAGTCGGCGATCTTGGCGGTGCCGTCGGGCATCAGCAGGACATTGGCCGGTTTCAGGTCCCCGTGGACCCAACCGGCCCGGTGCATGTGGGTCAGCCCGGCGCAGACCTCGGTCAGGATGCGCTCGGCGTCCGGCACCGCCGTCCCGGGGCGGGCCTCGGCCAGCAGATCCTGGAGGCTGCGGGCGGCACGTTCCATCACCAGGGCGACGGCGCCGTCCAGCGCCGGGTGGTCCGGGTCCTCGACGGTGACCACGGCGAGGGTGCGGATCAGGTGGGGGTGGTCGGCGCGGCGGCTGAAGCACTGCTCGCTGCGGGCCATCCGGGCCACGGTCCGGCGCTGGCCGGGGCTGAACCGGGCCGCACCGAGGATCTTGACGGCAGCAGGGCTGCCGTCGGGGCCCTCGGCGGCGTGCACGCTGCCCCAGGCGCCCGCACCGAGGAAGGCGCCGAGCCGGTAGCCGGCGATCGGGTAGCCCTCCGGGACCGCGAAGGGCGGACCGCCGGGCACCGGGCCGTCGCCGGGCGGGTCCGGCTCGGGTCGGGCGCGGCGCGTCACGGCCGGGCGACCGCGCGCCGGGACGGGAGCAGGGCCAGGTGCTCCTCCCGGACGAGGTCGAACCTCAGCGCCAGTGCGACCAACTCCTCGCGCTTGCCGCCGCCCGCCCCCTCCTCGTACGGCTCGCGCAGCCTCAGCTTGGTCTCCACCAGGTAGTCGATGTGGTAGTTCACCGCCGAACGGCTCAGCCCGCGGCAGCCGGGCAGGGCACGCAGGCGGGCGAGCACCTCGGTCACCCCGGGGACGGCCGCGGCGGAGGGCGAGCGCAGCCGGGGCTCGCAGAGCGCGAGCAGGACCAGGAAGTACTTGGCGGTCGGGTCCAGGGCGAACGGGCTGACGGTGTGTTCGCCGTCGGCGCCGCCGGGACGGCCGTCGAGGTAGGCGTGCTGCGGGGCGAAGACCTTGAAGGCGGCGGGCTCGCCGAGGGCGGGCAGCAGCACCCGGGAGAGTTCGAACGGGACGGGCGCGCCGAGCCGGCCGGGCGCCACCTTGATGTGCTCCCCCGCACCCTCCAGGTTCTCCACCACATAGGTGGACGTGGTGCTGAAGTTGGACAGCCGCCAGTAGTCCTCGGCCGCGGCCACCTCTCCCGCCCGGCGGGAGACGCCCTGGTCGGGCAGCGGGATGGGGACCGGCCGGCCCGGCTCCCCGCGCCCGAACACCGCGGCCTCGCCCGGGCCCATCCGCAGCAGGCCGGGGGCCTCGCCCGGCGCCATCTCGGGCTCCGGGCCGGGTAGTTGCACGATGACCGTGTCCACGCAGCACCTCCGTGGGATCGGGTCGATGGTATCCGTCCGATTCGTCACGGAGGCAAACCGCCACCCGGACGGGTGATGGGACACCGCCGACCCTGCCCGGTGGGGCCCGCATTGCGGTCCTCCCCGGGGAGGAGGGGGTTCCTCCTTCCGGCCGGGAGGTCCGGCCGGCCGGCCGAAGCGGCCCCGGGCGGGCCCTGCCAGGCTCCCGCCATGGACACCAATTCCCCCATATCCTCCTCGACTTCCACCGCCGGACCGGCCCGGCGGGCACTGCTCGGCGCCTCCGCCCTGGGCCTCGCCGGGGCGGCCGCCACCACCCTGGGCGCCGGGCAGGCCCAGGCCGATCCGCGCGAGCGCCGCGGGACGCCGGCCGGATCCGCGGAGCGTTCCGACGGGCGCCCGGGGGCGCGCTTCGAGGGCCGTGCGGTGGTGATCACCGGGGCCACCTCGGGCATCGGCCGGGCGGCCGCGCTGGCCTTCGCCCGGGAGGGCGCCCTGGTCGGCTTCTGCGGCCGGCGCACGGCACTCGGGCGGCAGGTCGAGCAGGAGATCCGCCAAGCCGGCGGCGAGGCCTCGTACTTCCCGGCCGACGTGCGCGACCCGGCCCAGGTCGAACGGTTCACCGAGCAGGTCGCGGCCCGGTACGGCGGGCTGGACATCGCCGTCAACAACGCGGGCATCGGCAGCTCCAAGCTGCTGCACGAGCTGAGCGTGGCCGAGTGGGACGACGTGCTGGACACCAATGCCCGCGGGGTGTTCCTGGCGCTCAAGTACCAGATCCCGCACATGCTGAAGGCCGGCCGCGGGGTGATCGTCTGCACCGCCTCCTCCGCCGCCGAGCAGGCCCGGCCGAACGGCGGCGCGTACACGGCGAGCAAAAGGGCTGTTCAAGGGCTGGTCAAGGCGGCGGCGTTGGCGTACGGAACGCGGGGCATCCGGGTCAACGCGATCCTCCCGGGCACCACGGACACCGCGTTCGTCCGTCCGCCGGGCATCCCGGACGCGGCCTGGGCGCAGTTCAGGAAGGCCTACGGCCCTTTGAACATCGAGGGGTTGGAGCGGATGGCCGAGCCGGAGGAGATCGCCCGGGCGATCCTGGCGCTGACCTCGGACGACTTCGTCTACCAGTCCGGCGCCTCGGTGCCGGTGGACGGCGGGGCGACGGCCGGGCGGCGGATGGTGATGCCGCCCACGAGTTGATCATCCGTCAGGCCTGGAGTTGTCCGTGTGCTGAACATCCGGCGAACGATCGCAGAATGTAGTTGAACGGTCACCATGCGTGTGACGCAACGCACACGCACGACGTCCATGATGTGTGCAAGACTCATCTCACTCAGTGAGATTCCCTTAATTTCCAAGGAGGTTCGTATCATGCGCACTCGGATCGCAGCTGTGGTGATGGCGGCGGCAGGGATCACCGGCCTGGCGGCAGCCCCGGCCATAGCCGCCACCGCGACGTCCGGGACCGACACCGCGGCCTGCGCCACGGTGCTCAACCGGCCCTGCGTCTCGCACCAGGTCGACGGCGGCGGCATCGTGGGCGTCGCCCAGGTCAGCGCCGACCCGGGTCAGTTGACGATGGTTCAGGTCAAGGTCCGCACCCAGGCCATCTGGGGCGGCCCGTGGGAGACGGTCGCCAGCGCGACCACCGTGCAGTACGGCTCCGCCAAGGCGGTCACCCAGCGGGTGACCGCCACCGCCCCCCGCATGATCTGCGCGACCGCCGGCCCGGCGCTGGACGTCACCAAGCAGGTCACCACCTGCACCAACCCGTTCTGACCGCGGGGCCGCTGAGGCACCGCACCCGCCACCCCCGTGCCGTCCGTACGACCGGGCAGCCGTCCGGACGACCGGGGAGCGGGCAGCAGTAGACGGCACACGCACCGGGGCCGGCCGCCGGGACACCCGTCCCGACGACCGGCCCCGACCGCCCCCACCAGGCGGAAGAGGCAGGAGCCGGAGCGCCTCCCGGGGAGCGAACCCGGGTGGACCTGGGGCACCCCTTCACGGCAAACTGGTCTAGACCTCGGAGGTCTAGACCTCAGACTCGCCTCAGAACGGTGGACCCAGTATGGAAATCGTGATCGTCCCTGACGCCCGTGCGGCCGGCGAACTCATCGCCGCGGCGATCACCGATCTGCTGACCGACAAGCCCGACGCCCTGCTCGGCGTGGCGACCGGCTCGACCCCGCTGCCGATCTACCAGGCCCTGGCCGAGCGGGTCCGTGACGGCCGGCTGGACGCCGCCGGGGCGCGCATCTGCCAGCTGGACGAGTACGTCGGCCTGCCCTCCGGCCACCCCGAGTCCTACCGCTCGGTGGTACTGCGCGAGGTCGTGGAGCCGCTCGGCCTGACCGAGGACTCCTTCCTGGGCCCGGACGGCAACGCGTCCGACGTCGCCGCGGCGGCCACCGCCTACGACCGTGCGCTCGCCGAGGCCGGCGGCGTCGACCTCCAGTTGCTCGGCATCGGCACCGACGGCCACATCGGCTTCAACGAGCCCTGCTCCTCGCTCTCCTCCCGGACCCGGATCAAGACCCTGACCCGGCAGACCCGCGAGGACAACGCCCGCTTCTTCGACAGCATCGACGAGGTCCCGCACCACGTCATCACCCAGGGCATCGGCACCATCCTGGAGGCCCGCCACCTGGTCCTGCTCGCCACCGGCGAGGCCAAGGCCGAGGCCGTCGCGCTCGCCGTCGAGGGCCCGCTGTCCGCGGTCGTCCCGGCCTCGGCGCTCCAGCTGCACCCGCACGCCACCGTGGTGGTGGACGAGGCGGCCGCCTCCCGCCTCAAGCTCGCCGACTACTTCCGCGACACCTACGCGGCCAAGCCGGCCTGGCAGAAGCTCTGAGCACTCCCGGGCAGCAGTCATGACGGCCGGGGCGCCGGCCACCGAGGGGATTCGGTGGCCGGGGCCCGGCCGTTCGCGGTGCGGTGGCGCCGGTCAGCGCTTGCGGAGCCACTCGCCGAAGGCCGCCAGGCCCGGGCCCGGGTCGCGGCGGCCGAGGCCGATCCGGAAGCGGTCGGCCGGGGTCGGGGTCAGCTCCGAGCGGAAGATTCCGGCGGGCAGCAGCAGCACGCCCGCCTGCTCGACCAGTGCGGTGCAGAACTCCGCCACGCCGTCCGGGCCCAGGTAGCGCGGGTAGGCGACGCAGCCGCCGTCCGGCGCGCGCCACTCGAAGAGATCGGCGAACTCGGCGAAGAACGCGTCGAACAGCGGCAGGTTCTCGGCGATGATCGCGCGGTTGCGGGCCAGGATGTGCTCGCGGGCGGTGATCGCGATCCGGGCCAGCACCTCGCTCGGCGCCGAGTTGCAGATCGTGGTGTAGTGCTTGGCCCGCTCCAGTCGCGAGCGCAGCTCCTGGTCCCGACAGGCGATCCAGCCGATCCGCAGGCCGGGCAGGCCGAGCGACTTGGAGGTGACGTTGAGCGACAGGGCCCGCTCGGAGAGGTCGGCGGCCTGCGGCAGGGTGCGGGCCTGGTCGCGCTCCAGCCCCCGGTAGACCTCGTCCGAGAAGAGCCGGATGCCGCGCTCGTCGCAGAGCTCGGCCAGCCGGACGAAGTCGGCGGCGTCGATCACCTTGCCGGTCGGGTTGTTCGGGAAGTTGACCGACAGCACCCTGGTGTTCGGCCGCAGCGCCGCCTCGACCGCGTCCAGGTCCAGCGCCCAGTCCCGCTCCGCGTCCAGCGCGACGCCGGTGACCTCGCACAGCGAGAGCGGGATGGTCTCGGCGGACTGGTAGCCGGGGGTCAGCACCACCGCGTGGTCGCCCGGTTCGAGCAGCACCTGCATGGCGAGGTTGAGCCCCTCCTGGGCGCCGCCGAAGCAGATCACCTCGTCCTCGCCGACCCGCTCGTACATCCCGGCGACGGCGCGCCGCAGCCCGGGGTCGCCGAAGGTCTCGGTGTAGCCGAGGGCCAGGGTGTCCCAGGCCTCGCGGTCCTCGGGGCCGGCCAGGGCGAGCAGCTCGGCCATCGTCATGGTCTGCGCGTCGGAGGCGGTGAGGTGGTACCGGGCGGTGAACTCCCAGCGCGAGAAGTGGGTTTCGAGCCGGAAGTCGGGGAGCCGGGTCACTGGTGGCACTCCTTCGCAGGGCCTGCGGGGTGCTGCTTGAGCTCGGCGAGCAGGCTGTAGGCGGTGGAACGGGAGATCCGCAGCGCGGTGGCGACGACCGGGACGGCGCGCCGGACGGCGAACACCCCGGCCTGGTCGAGTTCGCCCAGGACGGCGAGCCGGTCCTCACGGGTGAAGCGCTCCAGCGGGCGGCCCCGGGCGCGGACGTACCCGCCGATCACGTCGTTGATCCGCTCGGTCCAGTCGCGCTCGAAGAGCGGTTCGGGGCGCGGCGCGGTGGGGGCGGCGAAGCCCGCCAGCAGGGCGGCGGCCTGCTCCAGCGGGCCCCGGTCGAGGTTGACGCAGAGCACTGCCGTGGGCTTTCCGGCCTCGTCGCGCAGCACGGCGCTGACCGAGGAGAGGCGCCGGCCGTCGGGCAGCAGCTTCTCGTACGGGCCGTAGACGTCCGGGGCGGAGGGGTCGATCCCGTCCAGCTCGCCGAGCAGGGAGGGGTCGCCGGGGGCCCGGGGGGTCATCGGGTTCCAGATGGCGAGGACCCGGTCGGTCCCGGTGTCGTGCAGCACCACCTCGGCGTACGGGCCGAGCAGCAGGGCCACCGCGCGGCAGACCGGGGACCAGGTCCGCACGCGCGGGTCGGGGTTCTCCGCAGGCATGCCAGGACTGTACGTCCGGATCGGACACTTCGTCCAGGTGTTTTCATGCCCCCGGGCCCCGCCGAAAGG
>NZ_JBHVFE010000253.1:0-12633 GCF_042801945.1 Kitasatospora sp. NPDC057542 | reverse complement strand
CCGTGACGTTTCTGCTTGCCAGCACTACGGAAACGAGTGCTGGATCGTGCCTGGATCCGCTGGCCGGAGCCGGTGCGGTGAGCCTCAGCTCGCGTCCTCCTCGCGCACCGCACGGCGCGCGTCGGGGTTCAGTACGCCCCACGAGATCAGCTGCTCGGTGAGGATCGACGGCGACTGGTCGTAGATGACGGCCAGGGTGCGCAGGTCGTCCTGGCGGATCGACAGCACCTTGCCGTTGTAGTCACCGCGCTGGCTCTGGATGGTCGCCGCGTAGCGCTGCAGCGGGCCGGCCTTCTCGGAGGGGACCTGGGTCAGTCTCTCCAGGTCGAGGACCAGGCGCGGCGGCGGCTCGGCCGCACCGCCGGGCGTGCCGCCGGGCAGCAGCTCCTGCACCGGGACGCCGTAGAACTCCGCCAGTTCGGCCAGCCGCTGCACGGTGACCGCACGGTCACCACGCTCGTACGAACCGACGACGACTGCCTTCCAGCGCCCCTGGGACTTCTCCTCGACACCGTGCAGGGAGAGCCCCTGCTGAGTGCGGATCGCTCGGAGCTTGCCTCCGAGTTGCTTCGCGTAGTCGCTGGACATTGATCTCCCCGGACGAGATTGCTTCGCGTTCAGTGGTGGGTCACGGGCGATTGCCGACGTCGTTACCGGTGGGTCCGACGTCCGTCTCGTAACTCACTGTGAGGTTACGTAGAGTAAGGTAGTTGCGTCAAGCCGAATGGGGCAGTCGTGCGAATGGCCCGCATCGTCGGCGCGTCCGGAGTGTTAACCCGGGGAAGCGGAATGATGGACGTCTGTTTGCGATCCGGCGCGCTGGTAGGATGACCGGAGCCCGCGCCCCGTCGGCGGGGGCCATCCCAGACATCCTTTAAGGCCCGTCCCGTGAGGCGGGGAAGGAGGTCCGCTTCGGCATGACCACACACCACGAACCGACGCCCCGGCCGCCGCACCAGGTGCTGGACGGCACGGACATCGCCCGGGTCGTCACCCGGATAGCGCACGAGATCGTCGAGCGCGCCAAGGGCGCGGAGGACGTCGTGCTGCTCGGCATCCACACCAGGGGCGTCCACCTCGCCCGCCGCCTGCACGGCCGGCTGGCCCAGATCACCGGGCGCGAGATCCCGCTGGGCACCCTGGACATCACCATGTACCGGGACGACCTGCGGCTGAAGCCCGCCCGCGCCCTGGAGCACACCGAGATCCCGCCCGGCGGCATCGACGGCAAGCTCGTCATCCTGGTCGACGACGTGCTCTTCTCCGGCCGCACCATCCGTGCCGCGCTCGACGCTCTGAACGACATCGGCCGCCCGCGCGCCGTCCAGCTCGCCGTCCTGGTCGACCGCGGCCATCGCGAGCTGCCGATCCGCGCCGACTACGTGGGCAAGAACCTCCCCACCTCGCTGCGCGAGGCCGTGCAGGTGCGCCTGTCCGACAGCGACGGCGTGGACGCCGTCCTGGTCGGGGACCGCGACTTCACCGCACGTTCCTCGCAGGCCATGGCAGCCAAGCCGTCCGAACCGCACCTCCCGGAGTAACCCGCGTGAAGCGCCACCTCGTCTCCGCCGCCGATCTCAGCCGCGACGACGCGCTGCTGATCCTGGACACCGCCGAGGAGCTGGCCCAGCTCTCCGGCCGGGCCGTCAAGAAGCTGCCCACGCTGCGCGGCCGCACCGTCGTCAACCTCTTCTTCGAGGACTCCACCCGGACGAAGACCTCCTTCGAGGTCGCCGAGAAGCGCCTGTCGGCCGACGTCATCAACTTCTCCGCCAAGGGCTCCTCGGTCTCCAAGGGCGAGAGCCTCAAGGACACCGCGCTGACCCTCCAGGCGATGGGCGCCGACGCGGTGGTCATCCGCCACCACGCCTCCGGCGCGCCGGCCCGGCTGGCCCAGTCCGACTGGCTGCACGGCAGCGTGATCAACGCCGGTGACGGTACCCACGAGCACCCCACCCAGGCGCTGCTCGACGCCTTCACCATGCGCCGCCACCTCAACCCGGGTGCCGGCCACGACCTGGCCGGCCGCCGGGTGACCATCGTGGGTGACGTCCTGCACAGCCGGGTCGCCCGCTCCAACGTCCACCTGCTGAACACCCTCGGCGCGCAGGTCACCTTCGTCGCCCCGCCCACGCTGCTGCCGATCGGGGTCGAGAACTGGCCCTGCGAGATCAGCTACGACCTGGACAGCGTGCTGCCCAAGACGGACGCGCTGATGATGCTGCGGGTGCAGCGCGAGCGGATGAACGCCGCGTTCTTCCCGACCGAGCGCGAGTACAGCCGTCGCTACGGCATGAACGGCCGCCGGATGGCCCAGCTGCCGGACCACGCCATCGTGATGCACCCCGGCCCGATGGTCCGCGGCATGGAGATCACCGCCGAGGTCGCCGACTCGCCGCGCTGCACCGCGGTCGAGCAGGTCGCCAACGGCGTCTCCGTCCGGATGGCCGTCCTCTACCTGCTGCTCGGCGGCGCCGTCTTCGCCGACGCGCCCGCCGAAACCCCCCGTACCGACTCCGTGGAGACCGCCCAGTGAACGAGAGCAGCGAGCGAACCGGCACCATGGTCAGCTACCTGATCCGCAACGCCAGGATCCTGGACGGCGCCCCGCAGGACCTCCACCTCGCCGACGGTGTGATCAAGGAGATCGGCACCGGCCTGACGGTCGAGGCGGACATCGAGATCGACGCCACCGGGCTGATCGCCCTGCCCGGGCTGGTCGACCTGCACACCCACCTGCGCGAGCCCGGCCGCGAGGACGCCGAGACCGTGCTGACCGGCACCCGGGCCGCCGCGATGGGCGGCTTCACCGCCGTGCACGCGATGGCCAACACCACCCCGGTGGCCGACACCGCCGGCGTGGTCGAGCAGGTCTGGCGGCTCGGCCAGGAGGCCGGCTACTGCGACGTGCAGCCGGTCGGCGCCGTCACCGTCGGCCTGGAGGGCAAGAAGCTCGCCGAGCTCGGCGCGATGCACGAGTCCGCCGCGGGCGTCCGGGTCTTCTCCGACGACGGCAAGTGCGTGGACGACGCGGTGCTGATGCGCCGCGCCCTGGAGTACGTCAAGGCCTTCGACGGCGTCGTCGCCCAGCACGCCCAGGAGCCGCGGCTGACCGAGGGCGCCCAGATGAACGAGGGCCAGGTCTCCGGCGAGCTCGGGCTCGGCGGCTGGCCGGCCGTCGCCGAGGAGTCGATCATCGCCCGCGACGTGCTGCTCGCCGCGCACGTCGGCTCCCGGCTGCACGTCTGCCACCTCTCCACGGCCGGCTCGGTCGAGATCGTCCGCTGGGCCAAGTCCAAGGGCTGGGACGTCACCGCCGAGGTGACCCCGCACCACCTGCTGCTCACCGACGAGCTGGTCCGCACCTACGACCCGGTGTACAAGGTGAACCCGCCGCTGCGCACCGCCGAGGACGTCCAGGCGCTGCGCAAGGCGCTGGCCGACGGCACCATCGACGCCGTCGCCACCGACCACGCGCCGCACCCGGCCGAGGACAAGGACTGCGAGTGGGCCGTGGCCGCGATGGGCATGGTCGGCCTGGAGACCGCACTGTCGGTCGTGCAGCAGACCATGGTCGACACCGGCCTGCTGAACTGGGAGGGCGTCGCGGACCGGATGTCGCACCGCCCGGCCCGGATCGGCCGTCTCGCCGGCCACGGCCGGCCGATCTCGGTGGGTGAGCCGGCCAACCTGGTGCTGTTCGATCCCGCGTACCGTGGTGTCGTGAACCCGGACAGCTTCGCCACCCGCAGCCGCAACACTCCCTACAAGGGCCTGGACCTGCCCGGACGGGTGCACGCCACCTTCCTGCGCGGGCGTGCCACCGTGCTGGCCGGCGAGCCGGCCGAGCAGGGCGGCACGGAGTGATGTACCACGCCACGCTCGCCCAGGAGCAGGCGAAGGTCACCAACTGGCCCGGCTACATCGGCTGGTCCGTCGGCCTGCTGATCGTGATCGGCCTCGTCTACTGGCTGATGCGCCAGGGCTGGAACTGGCGGCGCACCCTGCAGTCCGGCATCCCGCCGCTGCCGGCCGTGCCGGCCCGCGCCGGGCGCACCCTCCTGGAGACCAGCGGCCGGTACCACGGCACGACCACCGCCGGGAACTGGCTCGACCGGGTCGTCGCACACGGCCTGGGCACCCGCAGCCGTGCCGACCTCACCCTCGGCGAGGACGGCCTGCTGGTGCAGCGCCCCGGTGACGTCGACTTCTGGATCCCGGCCGAACACCTGACCGGTGCCCGCACGGACTCCGGGATCGCCGGCAAGGTCGTCCCCTCCGGGCTGCTCGTCGTCACCTGGACGCACGAGGGCTCCGAGCTGGACTCCGGCTTCCGGGCCGACCACCCCGATGAGCACGCCGCCTGGGTCGAGGCGATCGCTCAGCTCGCAACACGCACGAAGACGAAGACGGAAGAGGCCGCCCAATGACCGCACCTGCCCCCACCACGCAGCGCCAACGGCGGGAGCGTACGCCCGCTGTGCTCGTCCTGGAGGACGGCCGGACCTTCCGCGGCCAGGCCTACGGCGCTCTCGGTGAGACCTTCGGCGAGGCGGTCTTCAACACCGGCATGTCCGGCTACCAGGAGACCCTCACCGACCCGTCGTACCACCGCCAGGTGGTCGTGATGACCGCCCCGCAGATCGGCAACACCGGCTGGAACGACGAGGACGACGAGTCCAAGCAGATCTGGGTCGCCGGCTACGTGGTGCGCGACCCCGCCCGGGTCGCCTCCAACTGGCGCTCCCGCCGCCCGCTCGACGAGGAACTGGTCAACCAGGGCGTCGTCGGCATCAGCGGCATCGACACCCGCGCGCTGACCCGCCACCTGCGCGAGCGCGGCGCGATGCGCTGCGGCATCTTCTCCGGCGAGGCGCTGGCCGACCAGGCCACCCTGCTCGCCCGGGTGCAGCAGTCGCCCGAGATGAAGGGCGCCGACCTGTGCGCCGAGGTCGCCACCACCGAGCCGTACGTGGTGCCCGCGATCGGTGAGAAGCGGTTCACCGTCGCCGCGCTGGACCTCGGCATCAAGGCGATGACCCCGCAGCGGATGGCCGAGCGCGGCATCGAGGTGCACGTGCTGCCGGCCAACGCCACCCTGGAGGACGTCTACGCCGTCAACCCCGACGGTGTCTTCTTCTCCAACGGCCCGGGCGACCCGGCCACCGCCGACCACCAGGTCGCCGTGGCGCAGGGCGTGTTGGAGCGCAGGACCCCGTTCTTCGGGATCTGCTTCGGCAACCAGATCCTCGGCCGCGCCCTGGGCTTCGGCACCTACAAGCTCAAGTACGGCCACCGCGGCATCAACCAGCCGGTGCAGGACCGCACCACCGGCAAGGTCGAGGTGACCGCCCACAACCACGGCTTCGCCGTGAACGCCCCGCTGGACAAGGTGAGCGACACCGCCTACGGGCGGGTCGAGGTCTCCCACGTCTGCCTCAACGACGACGTGGTCGAGGGCCTCCAGGCGCTCGACGTCCCCGCCTTCAGCGTGCAGTACCACCCCGAAGCGGCCGCCGGTCCGCACGACGCCGCCTACCTGTTCGACCGCTTCGTGAAGCTCATGGAGGGCCAGCGTGCCTAAGCGCACTGACATCAAGTCCGTCCTGGTGATCGGCTCCGGCCCGATCGTGATCGGCCAGGCCGCCGAGTTCGACTACTCGGGTACGCAGGCCTGCCGGGTCCTCAAGGCCGAGGGCCTGCGGGTCGTGCTGGTCAACTCCAACCCGGCCACGATCATGACCGACCCGGAGATCGCCGACGCCACCTACGTCGAGCCGATCACCCCGGAGTTCGTCGAGAAGATCATCGCCAAGGAGCGCCCCGACGCGCTGCTGCCGACCCTCGGCGGCCAGACCGCGCTCAACGCCGCGATCTCGCTGTACAAGGCGGGCACGCTGGAGAAGTACGGCGTCGAGCTGATCGGCGCCGACGTCGAGGCGATCAACAAGGGTGAGGACCGCGACCTCTTCAAGGGTGTCGTCGAGGCCGTCAACGCCAAGATCGGCCACGGCGAGTCCGCCCGCTCGGTCATCTGCCACACCATGGACGAGGTGCTGGCCGGCGTCGACACGCTCGGCGGCTACCCGGTCGTCGTCCGCCCCTCCTTCACCATGGGCGGCGCCGGCTCCGGCTTCGCCCACAACGAGGAGGACCTGCGCCGCATCGCCGGCCAGGGCCTGAC
The DNA here is from genome assembly GCF_042801945.1 of Kitasatospora sp. NPDC057542. Taxonomy (NCBI): domain Bacteria; kingdom Bacillati; phylum Actinomycetota; class Actinomycetes; order Kitasatosporales; family Streptomycetaceae; genus Kitasatospora; species Kitasatospora sp. NPDC057542. The sequence goes on along the minus strand of NZ_JBHVFE010000253.1, from coordinate 6,449 downwards.
CCTCTCGCCGACCACCGAGGTGCTCCTGGAGGAGTCCATCCTCGGCTGGAAGGAGTACGAGCTGGAGCTGATGCGCGACAAGCACGACAACGTCGTGGTCGTCTGCTCCATCGAGAACTTCGACCCGATGGGCGTGCACACCGGTGACTCGATCACCGTCGCCCCGGCGATGACCCTCACCGACCGCGAGTACCAGATCCTGCGCGACATCGGCATCGCCGTCATCCGCGAGGTCGGCGTCGACACCGGCGGCTGCAACATCCAGTTCGCCGTCAACCCCGAGGACGGCCGGGTCATCGTCATCGAGATGAACCCGCGCGTCTCCCGCTCCTCGGCGCTCGCCTCGAAGGCCACCGGCTTCCCGATCGCCAAGATCGCCGCCAAGCTGGCCGTCGGCTACACCCTGGACGAGATCCCCAACGACATCACCGAGGAGACCCCGGCCTCCTTCGAGCCGACCCTCGACTACGTCGTGGTCAAGGTGCCGCGGTTCGCGTTCGAGAAGTTCCCGAGCGCCGACGCGACGCTGACCACGACCATGAAGTCGGTCGGCGAGGCCATGGCCCTCGGCCGCAACTTCCCCGAGGCGCTCCAGAAGGCGCTGCGCTCGCTGGAGAAGAAGGGCTCCCAGTTCTCCTGGACCGGCCCGGTGGGCGAGAAGGCCGAGCTGCTGGCCAAGGCGGTCGTGCCGACCGACGGCCGGATCAACACCGTGATGGAGGCCATCCGGGCCGGCGCCACCCCGGAGGAGGTGTTCGAGGCCACCAAGATCGACCCGTGGTTCGTCGACCAGCTCTTCCTGCTGGACGAGATCGCCGCCGAGCTGGCCGAGGCCGCCGAGCTCACCCCCGAGCTGCTGCGCCACGCCAAGCGGCACGGCTTCTCCGACCAGCAGATCGGCGAGATCCGCGGGCTGAAGCCGGACGTCGTCCGCGAGGTGCGCCACGCCCTCGGCATCCGCCCGGTGTTCAAGACCGTCGACACCTGCGCCGCCGAGTTCGCCGCCAAGACCCCGTACTTCTACTCGTCCTACGACGAGGAGAACGAGGTCGCCCCGCGCACCAAGCCCGCCGTGATCATCCTGGGCTCGGGCCCGAACCGCATCGGCCAGGGCATCGAGTTCGACTACTCCTGCGTGCACGCCTCCTTCGCGCTCGCCGACGCCGGGTACGAGACCGTCATGGTCAACTGCAACCCGGAGACCGTCTCCACCGACTACGACACCTCCGACCGGCTCTACTTCGAGCCGCTCACCCTGGAGGACGTGCTGGAGATCGTCCACGCCGAGCAGCAGGCCGGCCCGCTCGCCGGGGTGATCGTCCAGCTCGGCGGCCAGACCCCGCTGGGCCTGGCCCAGGCGCTCAAGGACAACGGCGTGCCGATCGTCGGCACCCAGCCCGAGGCGATCGACCTCGCCGAGGAGCGCGGCGCCTTCGGCCGCGTCCTGCGCGACGCCGGCCTGCCCGCGCCCAAGCACGGCACCGCCTTCTCCTTCGCGGAGGCCAAGGCGATCGCCGACGAGATCGGCTACCCGGTGCTCGCCCGCCCGTCCTACGTGCTCGGCGGCCGCGGCATGGAGATCGTCTACGACGAGGCCTCGCTCGCCTCGTACCTGGAGCGGCACGCCGGTCTGATCTCCGAGCACCCGGTGCTCATCGACCGCTTCCTCGACGACGCGGTGGAGATCGACGTCGACGCGCTCTACGACGGCTCCGAGCTCTACCTCGGCGGCGTCATGGAGCACATCGAGGAGGCCGGCATCCACTCCGGCGACTCCGCCTGCGCGCTGCCCCCGATCACCCTCGGCGGCTTCGACATCAAGCGCCTGCGCACCTCCACCGAGGCCATCGCGCGCGGTGTCGGCGTCCGGGGCCTGATCAACATCCAGTTCGCGCTGGCCGGGGACATCCTCTACGTCCTGGAGGCCAACCCGCGCGCCTCCCGGACCGTCCCGTTCACCTCCAAGGCGACCGCCGTGCCGCTGGCCAAGGCCGCCGCCCGGATCTCGCTCGGCGCCACCATCGCCGAGCTGCGCGCCGAGGGCCTGCTGCCGGCCGAGGGCGACGGCGGCACGCTGCCCGCCGACGCGCCGATCGCGGTCAAGGAGGCCGTGATGCCGTGGAGCCGCTTCCGCGACGTCCACGGCCGCGGGGTGGACACCGTGCTCGGCCCGGAGATGCGCTCGACCGGTGAGGTCATGGGCATCGACAAGGTCTTCGGCACGGCCTACGCCAAGTCGCAGACCGGTGCCTACGGCGCGCTGCCGACCAAGGGCAAGGTCTTCGTCTCGGTGGCCAACCGGGACAAGCGCAACCTGGTCTTCCCGGCCCGGGCGCTGGTCGGCCTCGGCTTCGAGCTGCTCGCCACCGCCGGCACCGCCGAGGTGCTCCAGCGCGGCGGCATCCCCGCCACCGTGGTGCGCAAGCACAGCGAGGGCGAGGGCCCGAACGGCGAGCGGACCATCGTCCAGCTGATCCACGACGGCGAGGTCGACCTCATCATCAACACGCCGTACGGCACCGGCGGCCGCCTCGACGGCTACGAGATCCGCACCGCGGCCGTGGCCCGCGCGGTGCCCTGCCTGACCACCGTCCAGGCGATGGGCGCGGCCGTCCAGGGCATCGACCGGCTGCTGCGCGACGAGGTCGGAGTGATGTCGCTCCAGGAGCACGCCGAGCTGATCAACGCCGGCCGCAAGTAGCACCACCGCAGTGGGGGGCACCGAAGCCAGTCGGGTGCCCCCCACTTCCATGCCCGCCCACCCTCCCCCAGCCTTCGGCCGGGGGTGCCCCCAGGCCCGCCGCCACGCCCACGTCCGGTAACAGCTCCGGGAGTTGAACCACCCTTGTACAAGCTTCTGTTCGACCTCGTCTTCAAGAAGATGGACCCCGAGAAGGCCCACCACCTCGCCTTCTTCTGGATCCGCCTCGCCTCCTCAGTGCCCGGCCTGCGCACCCTGGTGCGGCTGGTGCTCGCCCCGCGTGACCGGGCCCTGCGCACCGGTGCCCTCGGCCTCGACCTGCCCGGCCCGTTCGGCCTGGCGGCCGGCTTCGACAAGAACGGCGTCGGCATCGACGGCCTGTCGATGCTCGGCTTCGACTACGTCGAGATCGGCACCATCACCGGCGAGCCCCAGCCGGGCAACCCGGCGCCCCGGCTGTTCCGCCTGGTCGAGGACCGCGCGCTGATCAACCGGATGGGCTTCAACAACCAGGGCTCGGCTCGGGTCGCCGCCCGACTGGCCGCCCGCCCGCACACCAGCTCCACCCCGGTGATCGGCGTCAACATCGGCAAGACCAAGGTGGTCGAGGAGGCCGACGCCGTCGCCGACTACGTGAAGTCCACCGAGCGGCTGGCCAAGTACGCCGACTACCTGGTGGTCAACGTCAGCTCGCCGAACACCCCCGGGCTGCGCAACCTCCAGGCCGTGGACCACCTGCGGCCGCTGCTGGCCGCCGTCCGCGAGGCCGCCGACCGCACCACCGCGCACCACGTGCCGCTGCTGGTCAAGATCGCCCCCGACCTGGCCGACGAGGACGTCGACGCGGTCGCCGACCTCGCCCTGGAGCTGGGCCTGGACGGCATCATCGCCACCAACACCACGATCGGCCGCGAGGGCCTGCGCACCGACGCCGGGCGGGTCGAGGAGATCGGCATGGGCGGCCTGTCCGGCGCCCCGCTCAAGGCCCGCGCCCTGGAGGTCCTCCAGCGGCTGCGCGCCCGCACCGAGGGCCGGCTGACCCTCGTCTCGGTCGGCGGCATCGAGACCGCCGAGGACGCCTGGCAGCGGATCGTCCACGGCGCCGACCTGGTCCAGGGCTACAGCGCCTTCATCTACGAGGGCCCGTTCTGGTGCCGGAAGATCCACAAGGGCCTGTCCGCCAAGGTCCGTGCGGGCGGCTTCCGCAACCTGGCCGAGGCCGTCGGCAGCGCCGTGCGCAGCTCCTGAACTCCCCCCACCACCTCCGGAAAGAGACGACATGACCCTCGCCCCGTTCGGCGCCCGGCTGCGCCAGGCCCTCGACACCCGCGGCCAGCTCTGCGTCGGCATCGACCCGCACGCCTCCCTGCTCGCCGCCTGGGGGCTCGGCGACGACCTGGCCGGGCTGGAGACCTTCAGCCGCACCGTGGTCGAGGCGCTGGCCGACCGGGTGGCCGTGCTCAAGCCGCAGGCCGCCTTCTTCGAGCGCTTCGGCAGCAAGGGCGTCGCGGTGCTGGAGAAGACCGTCGAGGAGGCCCGGGCTGCCGGCGCGCTGGTCCTGATGGACGCCAAGCGCGGAGACATCGGCTCCACCATGGCCGCGTACGCCGAGGCCTTCCTGTCGCCGGGCAGCCCGCTGTTCTCGGACGCGGTGACGGTCAGCCCGTACCTGGGCTTCGGCTCGCTGCGCCCGGCCCTGGACCTGGCCCGGGAGCAGGGCTGCGGTGTGTTCGCGCTGGCGCTCACCTCCAACCCGGAGGGTGCCGAGGTGCAGCGCGCGGTCGGCGCGGACGGCGAGCCGGTCGCGGCCTCGGTGCTGCGGCAGCTGGCGGCCGAGAACGCGGGCGCCGCGCCGCTCGGCTCCTTCGGCGCGGTGGTCGGCGCGACGCTGGCCGACGCGGGCGTGGAGCTGGCCATCAACGGCCCGCTGCTGGCCCCCGGGATCGGCGCCCAGGGCGCGACCATGGCGGACCTGCCGCGGGTGTTCGGCGCCTCGGTGATCAACGTGGTGCCGAGCGTCAGCCGGGACGTGCTCAAGCACGGCCCGTCGGTGCCGGCGCTGCGGGAGGCGGCGGAGCGTTTCGTCGGCGAGTTCGCGGACGCCGTCAAGTAGGTCCGCGGCCGTCGGGCGGGGCGGCCGGGCATCCGTCCGGTGACGTGCGCAGTGTCCGCAGGACGGCGGAGGCGTTCGCGAGTCGACGTGAGCGCCGTCACATCGACCCTGTCAAAGTCTCGCAATCGCGGTCATTTTGCCCCGGAAAGTCCTGGTCGGCCTTGGCTGACCAGGACTTTTCGTGTTCTTTTCCTGACGTGGCGCCGCAATACGGGTAGTGTCCGGCGATAGGTCATCGGCGAGCCGCGATTTCCGCGTCTCCCGCAGGTCAGGGCCTTGTGGTTCCCCTTGCGGACGGTGTCCTCGGTACCGAACCAGTCCTAGCTCAATCCCTTCCATCCACACCCTGAGGTGAACGGCGTGGCTCTTCCGCCCCTTACCCCTGAACAGCGCACCGCCGCGCTCGCCAAGGCCGCCGAGGCTCGCCGGGAGCGCGCCGAGGTCAAGAACCGGCTCAAGCACTCCGGCGCCTCCCTGCACGAGGTGATCAAGGCCGGCAAGGCCGACAACGACGTCATCGGCAAGATGAAGGTCTCGGCCCTGCTGGAGTCCCTTCCGGGGGTCGGCAAGGTCCGCGCCAAGCAGATCATGGAGCGCCTCGGCATCAGCGAGAGCCGGCGTGTCCGCGGCCTCGGTACGAACCAGATCGCTTCCCTGGAGCGGGAGTTCGGCGGTGGCGCCGCCTGACCGTGCCCCCGTGGTCCCAGGATCCCCCGCGATCCGGGATAATCGGTGCATGAGTGAGCGTCCGCGGCTGACCGTGCTCTCCGGCCCTTCGGGGGTCGGCAAGAGCACGGTCGTCGCTCATATGAGGAAGATGTACCCCGAGGTCTGGCTCTCGGTGTCGGCGACGACCCGCCATCCGAGGCCCGGCGAGAAGAACGGGGTCCAGTACCACTTCGTCGACAACGACGAGTTCGACAAGCTGGTCGCCAACGGCGAGCTGCTGGAGTGGGCCGAGTTCGCCGGGAACCGCTACGGGACCCCGCGCGCGGCCGTACACGAGAAGCTGGAGCGCGGCGAGCCGGTGCTGCTGGAGATCGACCTCCAGGGCGCCCGGCAGGTGCGCGAGTCGATGCCCGAGGCGCAGCTGGTCTTCCTGGCTCCGCCGAGCTGGGACGAGCTGGTCCGCCGGCTGACGGGCCGGGGCACCGAGCCGCAGGACGTGATCGAGAAGCGGCTGGAGGCGGCCAAGGTCGAGCTCGCGGCCGAGCCCGAGTTCGACACGACCCTTGTCAACACCTCCGTCGAGCAGGTAGCGGCCGAACTGCTAGCCTTGCTCGGTGTAGCCTGACCTGTCTGTCTTTTCCACCCTTTCGGAAGGTTTTAGCGTGTCCTCTTCCATGACCGCGCCCGAGGGCATCATCAACCCGCCGATCGACGAGCTGCTTGAGGCCACCGACTCCAAGTACAGCCTCGTGATCTACGCCGCCAAGCGCGCGCGCCAGATCAACGCGTACTACTCCCAGCTCGGCGAGGGCCTGCTGGAGTACGTCGGCCCGCTGGTCGACACCCACGTGCACGAGAAGCCGCTGTCGATCGCCCTGCGCGAGATCAACGCGGGCATGCTGACCGCCGAGGCGGTCGAGGGCGCCGCCTGAGGCAGCCCCGTACCTTTCCCGGAGGGCCCGGCGG
>NZ_JBHVFE010000252.1:0-12717 GCF_042801945.1 Kitasatospora sp. NPDC057542 | reverse complement strand
GCGCAGGGGCCGGGCCCGCCCCTTCCCCCGCCCACCCCCGCCCCGAGGAACGTGATGGGACACCCCCGCCTGCGCACCGAGCACCAACCCAGCATCCGGCCCGACAGCCAGATCCAGATCGGCGCCCTGCCGAACCTCGCGAGCATCCTGCCCGACCCCGGCGGCTGGCGCTGGAACCTGCTCCAACTGCTGGACGGCACCCGGAACACAGCCGATGTCCTCCAGACCATGAAAACCGCGCACCCGGACGTCCCGGCCGCACACATCGGGCGCCTGCTCACCGACCTTGCCCGGGCCGGCCACCTACACGACTCCGTCACCAGCAGCCCACCCGCCGACATGGCCCCCGACACGGTCCAACGCCGCCTGCGGAACGCCGAGTACCTGGAAATGGTCGACCGCCGGCCCGACCGCACCGGCTGGGACATCCAAGCCGCCTTGGCCCGGGCCGTGGTGACCATCGTCGGCATCGGCGGCACCGGATCCGTTGCGGCCGCAGCACTGGCCGCTGCCGGCATCGGCCGCCTGGTCCTGGTCGACCACGACCAGGTCGAGGAGTCGAACCTGAACCGGCAGATCCTCTACACGGCCTCCGACATCGGCCGCCCCAAGATCGACGCCGCCTGGGATCGGCTGAAGGAACGCCACCCGGACCTCGACGTCGTCACAATCCCCGAGCAGATCACCCTCCGGGCCCAGTTCGCGCGGCTGATGCGAGGCTGCGACCTGCTTATCCTCGCCGCCGACCAGCCGGACGGGCTGCGCCTGACCGCCAACCGCGCCGCCATCGAATCCGGCTGCGCCTGGGTCGACCCCGGCTATCACGGCCCCGTGATCAGCACCACCCTGTACGTGCCCGCCGACGGCAGAGGGTGCTGGGAATGCCTGCGCCACGCCGACGCCGTTGCCCACGGCCTGCCCGGCATCCGCGCCAACGTCCCGCCCGCGGCCCTGCCCCGGACCACTGGACATCCCGTCACCGCAGTCACCGCAGGCCTCGCCGGTACCTGGGCCGCCCACGCCGCGATCACCCACCTCACCGGCACCCGCGAGTTCACGCCCGCCACCGTCTACCGGCACAGCCTCATCGCCCCCGCCGACCAACCACTCGCACCCCTCACCTACCCCCGCAACCCCCACTGCCCCTCCTGCACCACAAGCTGACGGCGCCCCGCCCGCCACCACATGTTCACCCCTGGAAAAGTTCGAAGCTCGCAGGCCGGCAGGCGGTCAACTCGCTCGGCAAGGGCGTCGTGTCCAGCAGGCTCCTGATCGCGGCCTCGTTCCTCCAGCGCCGAGACACGCACCGACGGGCGGCCCCCGACTCGGTGGCCGCCCGCAGCGGTCGACGGGATCGCGCCCTCCCGGGCTGCCTCACCGGTCAGTGATCGCCGTACGTCTGCGCTTGAGTACGCCACATTGCCGCGTAGCCGCCGTCGGCGGCCAGCAGCGTTTCGTGGGTGCCCTCCTCGGTGACGGTGCCCTTGTCCATGACGATGATCCGATCGGCGGTTCGGGTGGAGCCGAGCCGGTGAGTGATCAGGATGACGGTGCGGCCCTTGGCCAGGCACCGGATCCGCTGGTACATTGCCTCCTCAGCGAGCGGGTCGAGGGCGGAGGTCGGCTCGTCGCAGACCAGCACCGGGGCATCCTTCCTGAGGAACGCCCTTGCCGCGGCAAGGCGCTGCCACTGGCCACCGGACAGGTCCCGGCCGCCCCAGAACGACGGGGCGAGGTTGGTGTCCAGGCCGTCCGGCAGGCCGGCAAGCACTTCGTCCGCGCCAGCCGCTGCTGCGGCAGCCAGGATCGCCTCGTCGCCGTGGTCCGTGCCGAGCGTGATGTTCTGCCGGGCGTCGGTCTGCCACCGGGCGATGTCCTGGGGCAGGATCGCCAGCCGGGCCCAGATCTGCTCGGGCGGGGCGGCGGCCAAGTCCACGCCGTCCCAGGCCACGGAGCCCTCGGCCGGATGGTAGAGGCCGACCAGGACCTTGGCGAGGGTGGACTTGCCAGAGCCGTTGGTGCCGACGATCGCCAGTACCTCGCCCTGGCGGACCGTCACGCTGACGCTGCGCAGCGCCGCCGCCCCGGCGCCGTTGTAGGAGAAGGTCACGTTGTCGGCGCGGATCACGCTCGGGTTGGTCGGCACGTCGACCGGCTCCAGCAGCGGGCGGGCCCGCCGCTCCGCATCGGCGATGAACGACTCCCAGTCCCCGAGGTACAGGCCCACCTTGTAGGTGGTGTTCAGGCCAGTGACGAGGTTGGCCAGCAGCATGCGGCTGGTCTGGGCGGCAACCACCGCGGTGCCGGCGGCAGCGAGCGGCACCTGCCTGGCAACAACCAGCCACAGCAGCGCCCCGTACACCAGGAGCATCGCGGTGCCGGCGAGTGCATCACCGGCGAGCTGGTAGCGGGCGGTGGCGGTACCGACGCGGCGGGCGTGCTGGTCGAGCCGGTCCACGAGGGTGGAGAACTCGCGCAGCAGCCACGGGCGCATCGTGCTGGCGCGCACATCCAGCGCGGTCGGCCGCCCGGCGGTGTGGTACATCAGCGTGTGCCGCAGACGCCGGTCGGCCAGGGTGTGCCGCTCGGCCAGGTGCTCGGCGCGGGCAGCGCGGATCGCGGCTGCGCCGCGCGGCAGGACCGCCAGCAGCAGCAGCGGGACGAGCAGCGGGTGGAGGGCGGCGAGGATGCCGACGGCGGCAAGCAGGCCGAGCAGCCCGGTGGTGACGGCGGACAGAGAGTCGACCATGATCCGGGTGTCCTTGCTGGCGCGGTTCGCCGCCTCGCTGTGGTTGCACCACTGCGGGTCGTCGTAGGCGGCGAGCGGAACTCGGGTGGCGGCGTCGAGGTAGCGCATCTCAGCCAGGCCGTCCACGCGGGGCCCGATCCGGGCGGTGACGGCGGTGGTGCCTGCGGCGGCCAGCGAGCGGGCGATGCCGACGGCGGCGATCACCACGAGCGCCGGCGCGGCATTGTGCAGCCGCTCGTCCAGCGGGCCGACGGTGAACAGCGGGACCAGGGCACCACGGGTGGCATAGAGGGTGACGGCGGTGAGAACCCCGCCGAGGAGCAGCAGGGCGCCCAGGGCTGTGACCGCGCGCCGGTCGGCTTGCCAGGCGAGCCGGGTCACGATGCCGCACAGGTGCGGCAGGCGCCGAAGGACGGTGGCGAAGCCGTCGGTGCCGGCGCTGTCGTGGCGCTCGGCGCTGACGGTGTACTGCGGGAGTACCCCGTCAGCGGGTTCGGGGCGGCGGGTGCGGAACAGGAAACGTCGGCGGCCGGCGGTGGCCGAGGGCTGCTGAGTAGTCGTCACGCCGGGGCCAACGATTCACCCGAACGGGTGTAACGGGCCCTGGGGGTGGCGAATCCTCAAGCGGCCGGACCGACGTGGAGGACCGGCAGGTATCGCCACACACGGTCGGCCGGCTCCTGGCCGATGATCTCCCCGCCTGCTTCGGTCCAGGCGTGGGCGCCGCGAGGCAGGAACGTAGCCCCAAGTACCCAGCGCACCCGGCGACCGGTGATTGCCCCGGTCAGGAACACAGTCAACGACTCCTCCAGACAGGCCACCCGGCCCGGCCACCAGCGCGCCGCCCGCCGCACCGCGTAGTGCGCGGCCTGCGCCTGGGCGACGGAGGCCGGGCGGCCCGGCAGCGCGGCAGCAAAGCTGTAGCGGATCGGCAGGCGCAGCAGCACCAGCGCGGCCGCCAACGCGAGCGGCGCGGCCAGACGCAGGCCCACGCCGATGCGGGCGGGGGAGGCGAAGTGCACCGTCGGAGTGGCCTCGCCCGCCTCGGTCGGCCACTGCGCCGGGTCGAGGAGGTCGGCCTGCCGGAGGGCGGCCAGCACTGCGGTGAGGTCAGCCCGCACCTGCTCGGGGTCCGTACCGCAGTCCTGCCAGTGTTTGGTGAGCTGGTCGATGGCCTGCTCGGCGGGCACCCCGCTGGTGATGGCCCGCCACAGCTCGGCGCCGATCGGATCCAGGAAGCGCCAGCGGCCGGGGCCGCGGCGAGTGTCCATCAGCGCGGTGCCCCAGGTGCTGGTGCAGGCGTGCTGAGCACCAGCGCTTCGGGCACAAGCTGCTGCGCCTGCCGCTCCAAGGCCCGGTCCTGGCGGCGGGCGCGGCCCAGCGCGAGCTGGACTTCGAGGGGCAGGAGTCCTCGTGCCTCGGCGCTGCGCTCTGCCGCCGTCCGGCTGGGGTGGCGGGCCGGACGGTCCGCACGCGGCGGCGGAGGGGTGAGGTCAAGCGGTCGGCCGAGCCCGCGTTTCGGTGATGTGCCCACGACTCGTCAAGATACTGAGTCGGACACGCCCCGCGCATCCGTACCCGAACCCAGGCGCAGCGTACGGGTTTCGGCGGCAGCAGCTGGCGGAGCCCGCTGGCGGGCCTGTGCCAGACTGGCGCGCCAACAACGGTGACACGGGAGGTCCCGGTCCATGTTTGACCTTGTCGAGGAGTTCCAGGAGAGCATCTTCGAGGAGCTCATGGATTCCCGAGTCCTCCCGGACAAGCGGGGCCGCAGTGAGACGGCGGGAACGTATCGACTGCTCGGCATCACCGTGCAGTGGTCCACCACCGCTGCCTCGGGACTCCTGGTTCCCGCGGCTTGGCCGAAGGGCTGGCAGCGGGTCCGCGCCGAGGCAGACGGCTACGGGTTCTACCTCACCGACAAGGCCGGAATCCTGATGGTCGAAGCGGTGGCCAACTTCAAGCCGTACGAGCACATCGGGCGCATGTCGCTCACCGACGCCGGCCGCCGTGAGGTCCGGCGCCGGTGGCGCAAGCTCCCCGAGACGACTACACCGCTGCGGCCGAGCGGCTGCGGGTCCTGGGCTGGACGATCGGCGCCGAAGGCCCTACCGGCGTGCAAGTCATCCTGACCGAGGCGGCGGGCGCGCGGGCCGAGGAGCGGGAGGCTGTTCGCAAGTGGCGCTGACCAGGAAGGATTGCGGTCTAGCGAAGATCGCTTCCCAGGCCGCTGTAGATCGTTTCCCAGACGCTCCAACGTGGCCCATCTCTCATCCGCATCAGGCGGGAGTGACGAACAGGTCGTGCCTCAGCTGGGCCACTGTGTTCTCGGCTACATGTGGCGAGAACAGGGTGAGTGCTGAATCGGACCGTCGCTGCCCGTGCAGGCCTCCGACCAGCGACGGTCCGGGGATCAGTTGGCGACGCCGGCCTGCCGGGCCCAGGTAAGGATGCGGGCGCGCTCGTCACTGGCCCACGCGGATGCGTTGATCGTCCCGTCACGAGTGATTTGGGGTGCTTCGGCGAGGCCGTAGTGCTGGAAAAGGTCGCCAATCAGGAGCGAAGCGGCCTGGACCAGGCCGGTGCCGCCGTCGGCGAGGTCGTCCACGAGGGCGTGAGCCTGACCGGTTGCGATTCGTCGCGCAGTAACGCCTGAACGCTGAGCTTTCCCCGACACCAAGCGTTGGTGGGCGAGGTGAATCGGTTGCCAGCGGGATGCGGTTATCGCCGGAACGGGCGAATTGGTGGCCGTGCGGCTGATGAGCCGGGTGCGAATCGCGGCAGTTCCCGACGCGCCGGCGCGGGTGGCGGCATGTTGTGCAAGGTGGCGCAATGCGGACATGACCAGGGTGACGATCTCGTCGGTGTCGGCGCCCTGGCCCCACGGATTGGTCTCACTGGTTTCCAGCAGCCAAGTCTCCAGACTCATTCCCCAGGCGCCGGAGCCGTCGCTGTGGAGCTCGGCAACGCACCATGCCGGATCATCGTCGAGGAGCACGATGCGCCGCGGTCCCACCCGCGTCTGCGTAAAGGTCGGGCCGGTGCGTCCGAGTAGGGGTACGGCCCGCAGTTCCTGCTCGGTGACGCGCTGCAGGGCACGGTTGTCGATGATCATGTCGCCTGGGACGTCGGGCACCAGGGCCACTGTCAGGAGTGCCCTTCCCATGCGGTGGACCCGTACGTCGTCCACGAGGTGGTCGGTGGTGTCCTCAATGTCGTTGTCGACGTGTTCGATACGCTCGCCGCGTTCGGTCAGCTGTTGGAAGCGGCGCCGATAGGCGGTGGCAACCTCGATCTCGGTCAGCCAACGGGTGGTATCCCCGTCCCGCCGCGGATAAGCGAGCCGATGATCCTGGTTGTGCTCGACGACCGCATGCGGGCCGTCCAGGCTGCGGGGCACAGCGATCAGCAGGATGCCTTGGGTCGAACCAGGAGCGTCTTGCTTCGCCATCAGCTCGATCCGGGGAACTGGCCGAAGGTTGGAGGCGATGACTGCCCGTATCTGCCGCAGCCGCCCGTCTGTGAGCTCGACCGGCACGACCGCCGTGGGGACACGGGATTTGCGGTCATCGGCCAGGCCAAGTACGAGCACACCGCCGACAGTGTTGGCCAGCGCAGCGACGTCCTTGGCCAGTTCGGCCTTCTTCTCAGGACCGTAGTGGGCGACCTTGTAGTCGAGGTCCTCGTCCTCGCACGCCTCCGGGTTGCCGACCAACGCAGCTAGCTCGGCAAAGGTGACCTGTTCGAGGGGGCCACCGAACAGCGCTTCCAGGCGGTGGAATCTGGCAGACATAGCCCGACCTTAGTGGCCCATACTTGCCGAAGTCACCGGATTGAGCTGTTCACGAGCGGCTCCGGGACGAGGCCGACAGATCTCGTTGAGGACCCGAGGTCAGTCAGAGGTCGGGTCAGACCTGCCCGGGAACCGCTCATGAACATCCTCACTGTCAGTGGTGGCCCGGCGGTTTGTGAGCCGCTAGTCCCGGACTTCGCACATGTGGTTTTAGGTCTCCAGCCAGCGGGGGCGGGTTTCATCGATGCCGAGGAGTTCGAGCAGATGTGCTTGGACTCCTCGGTTGATGAGGATGGTGGGTGGGCTGGTGGTTGTGCCGGGCCGGATCATCAGGCTGGCGAGGTGGTAGAAGATCATGCGACTGGTGGGGCGGACGGATCGGTTGTCCGGGGTCCCAGAGCCTGGCGTACTTGGCGTTCGATCAGGCAGAAGATCAGCAAGGTCAGGCAGATCACGGTGATCAGAGCGGCGATGCGCCGGTTGTGCTGCAGGAAGACTGGCGCGACCGCGAGAGGGCCCTTGAAGTCGTGGTAGCGGCGTTCGACCACGGCCTGGCCTTTGTAACGCAGCAGGACCTGCTGGGCGGTGGCCTGTTCGGGGGTGAGGTTGGTCAGCAGCGCGTACCAGCCGTCGACCGAGGCTTGAGCATCGAGGACGTCCTGGTCGAAGTGCCATTCCAGGACGGGCCGGCCCTCGGGGCCGGTGCTGACGGTGGTGCACAGGCAGTCCTCGACCCGGCGGCTCCTGGCGATCACGCCGATCCGTGCCGTGATCTTCTCGGTCGTGCCGTAGAAGCGTCCTCCGGCTCCGCGCTGGAGCTTGTCCAGGTCCTCGGCCGCGCGGGCCAGGCGTTTGACGCGGGCGAGCCGGTCGTCGCCCAGCAGGTCCGGCTCAACGCCGAAGACCTCCTCCACGGCCCATTCCCGGGCCCAGTCGCCCACCCGGACCAGCGGCGCCGGGGCGGACAGCCGGTTGGTGATCAGCACCTCGATCACCTGGCCGTGCGTGAGGTGCGCGACCTTGCGGATTGGGCACAGCTCGTCGACGATCCCGGCCACGTCCAGCCGGCGCAGAAACTCGGCAGAGGCAGGCAGAGCGCCCAGACGCCTCTCCACCACGGCCATGCCGCCCCACATTGCCCAAGATGTCCTCTCCTACGAGCCGACCCGGCCCAACGGCCGCGGCTGGTGGACATCCGCGACAACCTCATCGCCCGCATCGTCGAAGCCGAACGTGAAGGCTGGGGCGGCGAAGCCGAGGGGCGCAAGGTCAGCCTGGCAGCGGCGAACGCCAAGCTCGCACAGCTCGACAACCTTCTCACCCGCCGCTCGACAGCCGTCAACCTGGGCATGCCGACCTTCGCCGACATCGCCACGGGCACCACCACTGCGGCGACGGACCCGCGGCAGCTCTGAATATCCATGGCCGCGGAGAACCTGCACCACCTACGCTCCACCCATGCGCACCGTGTTCGTCTTCCCTGCAGGTGAGCGAGCTGAGACGGTCGCCTCACTCGATCGGCATCTGCCCCAGCAGCGCGAGCCGTGGGTTCTGGCCGGCAGCCTCTACATCGACATCGACGATGAGCAGAGCGGCCACCTCTTCTCCGACTGGGATCCCGACGACGTGGCGGCCGTCGAAGCGGCCCTCGGTCACCACCCGACCTGGGCAGTCCAGATCGACATCTCCGGTCGGATCGATGGAACCGCGGAGGTTCGCCAACTGGTCACGCTGCTGCTTGAGCACGGAGGCGTCGCGACTGACGACTACTCCGACCGCGCCTGGACTCTGCAGGAAATCGAGTCCGGGGCCGAGTTTGACGGCCTGCACTTCTTCGACTTTCGCACCTACCACGAGCTCTACCACAAGCGCTGACACCCCAGCCCGACCAGCGCTCAAGCACAAGTTCAGAGAAGATCCCGGAGCCGGCGATGTGGATGCAATGGGACTGGGGAGAGGGCCCGCGCATCGGCTCCCGGCGCACGAGCCTGTGGTGCGCGTGGCTGGCCTGGTCCCGGTTCCGCGTGGTCATCCCGGTGTTCGACAAGACCCTGCCGACGGTGGCGGCCTGCCTGGACGCGACGTTCCGCGCGATCGGCGGGGTTCCGACCTACTGCCTGACCGACAACGAGAAGACGGTCACGGTCGAGCACGTCGCCCGGATCGCGGTCCGCAACCCCGAGCTGGTGCCGATCGCCCGCCACTACGGCACCGTGGTGCGGACCTGCATGCCGGCCGACCCGGCCTCCAAGGGCGGGACCGAGTCGACGGTCCGGATCGCCAAGCGGGACCTGGTGCCCACGCAGGTGAACCTGCGAGCCGAGTACGCCGACTTCGCCGCGCTGCAGGAAGCCTGCGAGGGCTTCATGACGGAGGTGAACAACCGTGTCCACCGCGAGACCCGCCGGATCCCCGCAGAGCTGCTGGTTGAGGAACGTCTGCGGCTGCATCCGGTGCCCGAGTAGCCGTTCACCGCCGCGTTCGGCGAGACCCGGCGGGTCGGCAAGGACTCGACGATCTCGGTCAACTCGGTGCGCTACTCGGTCCCGCACGAGCTCGTCGAGGAGAGCGTCTGGGTCCGTTTCCACGGCGACGACCTGATCGTCACCACCATGGTCGCGGGCAGCGCGGCCGAGGTCGCCCGTCATACCCGCTCCACGCCAGGCAACCCGCGCATCGCCGACGAGCACTACCCCGACGCCCCGCGAGGGGAGCGCACGCCGAAGCCGACCAACCCGGCCGAGGCCCAGTTCGTGGCCATCGGACCTGGGGCGGCGGCCTGGCTCATCGAGGCCGCGGCGGCCGGCACCCGCTGGATCAGGGCGAAGATGGCCGACGCCATCGCACTGGCCAAGCTGCACGGCACCGCCGACGTCGACCAGGTGCTGGGCACCGCCGCGACGGTGGGTCGCTTCGCCGAGAGCGACCTGCTGTCGATCCTGGACCACCAGGGCGAGCACGACCAGGTCGAGCCGATCCCCGCAGCGAGGCCCACAGCCTGCAGCCGGGCACCTCCGCCTGGTCAGGCTTCGGCTCGAACTGAGCTGACCCGGCCGGCCCCCGGCCAGTGCTCAGTCTTCGTCGTCGACCAGACCGCAGGCGCCGGGGAACGACTCCAGGAACTCCCGCCGGTGCGGGTCCGGCTCGGTCGCGGCCAGATCCGTGAGCGTCTTCAGGAACCGGTCGAGTTGGTCCTCCGGCAGCCGCTGCAGCACTCCGGCCACGCTCTCCATCATCTTCACCGCGGAGTCGGGATCGACCTCGTCGTCCTCGCAGCCGTCGAGGAACCGGACGGTGTCGACGACCAGCCCGGCGAGAACGGGCACCAACGGGTCCATGTCAGTCATCCGGGCAACCTATCCGACCCTCAGGACAACAAGAACGACAGCCGGCCGACGGCATCGAACCGCCGTCGGCGGCCGGGGACGGCTCGGTGGCGGTGTAGCCGTCCGTCCCGTGGGCGAGGTGGGCGAGGTGGGCGGTGATGCGGCCGGTCCCGGCGCCGAGCTCGACGACTTCAAGTCCCGCGAGTGCGTCGGTGGCGAATCGGTCCAGGGCGGCGGAGAGTTTCGGGGAGACCGGGCGGTCTGGTCGGGCATCGGGCCAGGTTGAAGTGGGGCAGCGGGCTCCGATACTCCTGGCCAGCCTGAGCCTGGACCTGGCGCTGATCAGCCGAGCGCGACGCGGGCAGCAGTCTCCCACTCGTACATCTGCCGGTCGCGGCCGAGGACGATGAGTTCGGCCGAGGTGACGCGGGCGGTGGCCGGGTAGCTGGTGACGCCGGCGAGGGCGTCGGCGGCCGGTCGGGCCGGGCCGTCGGCGTTGGAGTAGGCCACCGAGACGTGGGGTCGGAAATTGTCGGCGGGCTCGGGGACCTCGGGCCAGACGTCGGCGATGGCCGCGCGGATGGCGGTGCGGACGGCGCGGACCGGCTCGGCCGGGTCGACGGTGAGGAGCAGGGCCTCGGGGGTGACGATCGCCCGGCCCAGGGCGAGGTCGAACGCCGGGATCTTCGCGAGGTGGTGGGCGGAGGCATCGGCGATGGCGCGCGCGTCGGCCTCGCCGACCTCGGCGGTGGAGCCGAGGCCCTGCATGGTGAGGTGCAGCCAGCGGTCGGGGACCAGGTCCAGCCCGGGGACGCCGGCCAGGGCATGGCGGTAGTCGGCTGCCAGGCGGTGGACGTCGTCGGCGCCGTCGAAGGTCAGGTGCCAGGTGTACCAGCGGGTGCCCGGGCTCCAGCCCGGACGCCACCACCAGTGATCGGCCATGTGCGCAGGGGTGTCAGTCATGGTTGCCGATTCAATCACTGTCCGGGCCGGTGAGGCAGAGGGCGACGCTGGCTTCGCGGACGGCAGTCTCCACGACGCCTTGCAGGCGGCGCCCGGCGGCGCTGGCGCCCATGGGCGATCCGGCGGCGTGCCGGGCGAGGTCGCGCAGGCGCCGGCGGACGGGGGCGGTGCGGTGCTCGGCCGGCAGCGCCAGGACGGGGGAGAGAGCGTCGAGAACGCCTTCGGGTTCACCGGCGAGCAGGAGGGCGCCGGCACGGGTGATGTGGAGCTGGGCGATGGTGCCCAGGGGCCGGACGTCCTGGCGCTGGAGAGCGGCAAGCCCGCGGTCGGCGTGGGAGAGCGCCCGGGTCGGGTCGTCACCGCGCAGGCAGATAGCCGCCCCGTAGTTGGCCAGCCGCCCACCCGTGCAGGCGAACAGCCCGCCGACCCGGTCGTGGAAGGCATTGGCGAGATCGAGCTCGGAGGCCCTCTCGGCTCGGCCGAAGGAGGCCTTCGCCTCGGCGCGCGCACCGACTTCCGCCCACGCGTCCGCGGCCTGGCAGTGGAGCAGCACAGTGACCGTTCCGGGCGCCTGGAGGGCGGCGCCGCGTTCGGCGTGCTGGATGGCCGCACGGAACTGCCCGTCCCAGAACGCGAGCTTGCTGCACGTGGCGGCGACCCACGCCTGGAGGCCCGGATCGCCGGCCATCTCGGCGGCCACCATGGCGGCGCGGATGTGCGTCCCGGCCTGCCTCTTGTGCCCGAGGTCGCTGGTCATTCAGGCCATCATCGCGGCGAGGTAGCCGGCGGTCGCGAAGAGTTTCTGGCGGTGCTCCAGGTTCTGGTGCCCGTACAGCAGGTCCCAGACCCGGACGAGTGATCTGTGGGTCTGCCCATAGACCTTCAGCGGGTCCTCGGCCATGAGGTAGTCGGCGGCGAAGCCGCGGGTGTCGGCGGCGTACTGCTCCACGCTCACCGGCCCGCAGTTGGGCACCTCGGCCCACTGCGTCCACTGCGCCGACTCGTCAGCCGCGGTACGGATGAGGTCGACACCGGTGAGCGGCACGTCGGGCACCGGGGGGACCGGCACCGCAACAGCGCTGGCCGGGCCGTCGGCGGCCCGGTGCCGCAGCATCCGCAGATCGGACTCGGGCAGGGCCCGCCGGTCTTCCAGATCCAGCAGGTCCTCAAGCGAGGCGCCGTAGAGCTCGGCGAGAACGGTGAGTACCCGCAGGGTGACCCGCCGCCCGGTCTCTCCCGGCCACCGCTCCCACTTCCCGAGGAGGGAGGCGTCCGTCGCGGGCCCGGCAGCCCCGACAGCGCTGTTGAACCGGTCGGCCGCCTCCTGGAGGGTCCAGCCATGAACGTGCCGCCAGGCCTCACGCGGACGGAAGCCGAAGCGGGCGCGCATCTCGGCGGCGATCGTCGCCGGCGGGGCGCCGACGGCGAGGAGTTCGGTCCGGAGCGAATCCCGGCCGGCCTTGGAACCGGGCTTGGGGCGTGGAGGCATGGTGGCTCCCGGAGGGGTGCGGCGAGCGGCCTGACTCCCTCACCGTAGCGACCCGGATGTGCCACAGGGGTCACACTGCGCGAATCCGGCGTGACGCACTGTCCGTTTCTGGCCCGATGGGCGAAACATCCGCCCGCGTCAGCGAACTGACGGTCCGTCCGGAAAAGGCGGTCACCGCCGCCCGTGACCGAAGCGGGTCGAAGGCGGGACCGTAGTACCACCGCCGTTCACTGCGCGTCCGCTCTCGGACGGCAGGGACGCGAATCGAAGGAGGGCACCATGCTGTCGAAGTCCGCCGCCATCGCCATCGCCGCGAGCATCGACCCGGAGGAGAACCCGCAGGTCCTGGAAGACCTGGTGCTCGCCGAGGACGTCGAGCAGGAGTGGTAGTCACCAC
>NZ_JBHVFE010000251.1:0-12747 GCF_042801945.1 Kitasatospora sp. NPDC057542 | reverse complement strand
CGGCTGTGTTGGGCCGGTGTTTGCACGGCCCTACGGGCCGATTGGCTGGCAGGGTTTCCCGGGCTGCGCCCGGGGGTGAGCGTTGACGATGTGACGCGAAATTCGGGTAGTAGCCCATCCTTCCGGGGCGGCGGGGTGCCGGCCGGGGCCTGCGGCCCTCGGCGTTGACGATGTGTCGCGGACTTCGGGTATCAGTCACAACCCCACCCCGGGGGCCCTCCCCCGGCCCCGGTCGGTGGCCGGTCAGCCGCCTGGTTGCTGGGCTGGCGGCCCATCCGGCGCCCCTGGGGCGGGGCCTGCGGCCCTCGGGGGCAACCTCCGGGCCCACCGGTCCGGCTCGGCCTCCCCGGCCCGGGTGGCGGGCCCTCACGGGCGCCCCGCGCA
Source organism: Kitasatospora sp. NPDC057542 (assembly GCF_042801945.1). Taxonomy (NCBI): domain Bacteria; kingdom Bacillati; phylum Actinomycetota; class Actinomycetes; order Kitasatosporales; family Streptomycetaceae; genus Kitasatospora; species Kitasatospora sp. NPDC057542. The sequence continues at coordinate 12,363 of NZ_JBHVFE010000251.1, read as the reverse complement.
GCGGTGGCTGACGGGCCCTCAACCGCAGACTCCCGGCCGGAATCCGAAGCGAATCCGGCGGCGTTTCCCCGACTTCCGTACAGCCCTATCCTACCGGTCCCCGGACGGGCGCGGGACGTGAACGGGCAACCTCGCGGCAACCGTCCATCCCGACTCTATCCGGCCGCACTCCAGGCGAGAATGCGAATTTCTTTCCACTCTCTTTCAGGCGGCAATCAGAAAGCCTTGCGGGGCGCAGCGGACGGAAATCGAATTCAGGCACACCGGAAAGGGGCCTACGGCCCTCCACGCCGACACGGCGACCGCCGTTCCAGACCGCCGAGGAAATCCCGCTCGACGTCAACGGAGCAATTCCCGGAGCAGCGACACCAAACCGAACACCGGGCCAGGACGGCGGCCAGGGCGGGCCCCGAGACGGCCGAGCAACCCGGGGGCCGGGACGGCCAGGACGGCAGCCTGGACGGGCGGCCAGGGCCCCCAGCAGCGGGCAGCACAGCAGCGGCCGAGCCGGGCGCAGCAGGACGGCCTGGCGGCCGACCAGGACGGCAGCCAGGACCCAGCAACGGACCAGCGCGGCACCGGGCGACGCGGGCAGGCGGCAGCGGGCCGCCGAGGCCGGCCAACCGCCCAGCCCGGTGCAACACGAAGTGCAACACGCCCACCCGCCCCCGCTCCCAGCCACATAACGCCTGGTCAGACCCGCAACACGGCCCCGTGTTGCACCCCACCGCAACACCGCGTTGCACCCCCGCGTTGCACCTCCCCACCCGCCACCCCGCCGCCGAGCACCACCACCAGGACCAGGCCGCTGACAAGGCCGGCCTTCCCGGGCGGCCGCCGTCCCGGCCGTGCCACGCCGCCCCGGACAGCGCCCCGGACGACGGCCAGGACCGCCAGCACCTGGCAGTCGTCGACACCCCGGAGGCGGCCACCACCGAACAGCAGCCGCGGCCCGCAGAACAGCACAGGCAGGCGGCTCCCGGAGCCGAGTTCACTCGTTCGTGGCCCCCGGCGCCGCCTTCAGCCTGGGCGCGCTCCGTGCTCGACATGATCGTCCCGACGTGGCACCACATGGTGGCCCGCGTCGGTCAGATCAGCCGTACCCCTTCCGGGACTCCGGGGCACGACGCCCGCACTCGGGGCCCCGCCGAGATAAAGGAACCCGTCATGAACGACAAGGCATACATGACCGTCACCGACAACAAGGCGGAAATCCACCTGCCCGCCGGTGTGACAGTCAAGGTCAAGGTGAAGACCAACTCGCAGCTCACCCAGAAGATGACGCTCAAGGACAACATCGGCAGGGTGGACCTGGAGTTCACCGGCACCGGAGAGCAGAACACCATCGGCGACAAGACGATCACCCCGGTCCCGGGCTCCCTGTTCACCGCGGTCTTCGAGTACACCGGCCCCGACGGCGTCTTCAAGCCGAGCAAGCTGAACTCCGGCGGCCCGTACGACATCGGCAGCTACCACATGATGGTCATCGTCGCCGAGAACGGCGACGACACCGACTACAACGACACCATCCTCGAACTCAGCTGGTACGCCAAGTAACAGCCAATCCCGGCCGGCCCCACACGCTCGACAGCCTGAGCACCGCGGGGCCGGCCTGGCCAGGCCGGGCGGGTCGGAGGACCACCCCGGTCCACCGACCCGCCCGGCCGTACAGACCCACGACAGGCTCCACGCCAGCCGGCCGGACTGACACCCCTATCAACCACCCCAGGACGCCCTCCAGGACGGCCTGACGGCCACCCAATCGGAACGGCGGTGCCCAGCAACCCGGGGCGGCGGCACAGCGGGGCCCGGACAGCCCCTGGACGGCGGTGCCCAGCAACCCGGGGCGGCGGCACAGCGGGGCCCGGACAGCCCCTGGACGGCGGCGGGGCAAGCGGCGGCGCAGCCCGGCCGGAGCGAGCACAGCGGGCCCCGGCCTGGACGGCGGCGGCCGAGCAGGGCGCAGCAGGCCCGGACGGCGCGGGGTCCTGCGGCTCCCCCCGGACGAAACCGAACACCCACCCCCGCCACCGCAATTCCGACCCGAATCCAGACCACCACCGACAACCAATCCGCCAAAACAACCCAACGGAATTACCGGCGGAATTCACCCCAGAAAACAAGCCCACAACACCCGACCCACCCCACCAGCAGACCAACCCCACCCCCGACCCCACCAACCACCACACACAGTCACCAAACCAGCCACCCCACCCCACCCACCAGACACCCCCAACAGGCACAACCAAAGGTCCAGACAACTCGGTGCGAGAGGCCATTTCACGCTCCACAACGCCAACAGGTCACAACCTGCGGCCCTTCGCCGGGTAGAGCTTGGCGTGCAGTAGCCGGTCTTCCCACCACGGGTCATCCAGGGTGGAGACCAGCGCGGCCACCTGCTCGCGCTTGGTCGGGGCGGGCAGCACAAGCGGGCCCAAGTCCTTGACGGCGCGGTCCTGTTCGCACTGCGGGCACTCAAGCCGATCCGGGCTGGCCTTCTCGGTTAGCTCCAGCTTCGAGCCCTCCTTCCCGCCGATCGAGCCCCGGCACGTCCAGCACGGGCGCAGCGCGGCGTTCGCCGCCCGGGCCGCCTCCAGTTGCTCCTGGGCCTCCCGCTCCAGGCGTTCCTCGCGGTCCTGGTGGCAGGTCCAGCAGCGGCCGCCGGGTTGGTGGGTCCACTCCACGCGGTTGCCGTCGGGGCCGTAGTGCCAGGTGCTCTCCTTCTTCGGGACGTTGCCGCAGTCGGCGCAGGCGAGGGTGCGCATCCACTCGCGGTGCTCCTGGCGGGCTTTCTTCTCCCTGGCCTTCTGGCGCTGGTTGTAGGCGGCGCGGTTGTCCGGGTTCTCCAGGGCGTCGAGCAGGGAGTGCCGGCCGGGGCGGCCGTAGCGCCACCAGACGGGGCCGAGGGGGCCGTGCTCGGCCAGCAGCTCCAGCGTGGTCGCGAGGACGGGCACGGCGTCGTCGTACTCGCGCCAGCCGTCGCCGTCGTTGTCATCCTGGGTCACGGTCCACCCGGTGCCGCGCCAACATTCGGCTGACAGGTCTGCTACGGCCTCCTGGCGGTTGGCCAGGGCGACGGGTCCGGCGCCGGTGACGACCAGGGCGACGGGTGGGTAGCCGGGCCGGGTGTGGGGGCCGGGGTAGGTGCGGCGCCACCAGTGCACCGTTCGGTCGGCCGGGTCCTGCTCGGCCAGCGCGGGGTCGGTGCTCTTCACCTTGGTGCGGAACAGCTCGCGGTAGGCGGTGAACTTCGCCGCGACCCGCTCCGGGGCCATGGTGGAGCGGTCGACCTCAACCATCAGGACCGGCACCCCGATCTCCGGGGCCTGCCACACCGCGTCCGGGCGCACCTTTCGCCGGCCGCCCGGCAGCAGGAACTCGACCTCGGTCGCCCAGTCGGTCACGGTGCCGACCCCGCCCGCGGCTTCGGGCGCGGTGCCGCCCCGGACGAAGGCGAGCACGGTCTCGTTGACCGCCATCGCGTGCTGGGCGCCGGAGCGTCCGGCGCCCCGGGCCGTGGAGCCCATGTCGGCACGGGGCAGGCCGAGCACCTGCCCGGCCGCCTCCAGTCCGACCGTTCCCTCCAGCCGCCAGGTCTTGTGCCGGTCCCGGGTGTTGCCGTCGGAGGCGACTAGGCCGTGCAGCGCGAGGTCGCCGAGCGCCTGCCGGATCGCCTTGTTCGACGCCGCCCCGGGGCGCAGCAGGCGCTGGAGTTGGTCGGCGGTGGCGACCTTGAGGACGCCGAGCGCGCCGAGGACGTCGGAGCGCAGCGCGGTGGTCGAGCCGTTGGGGTTGGCGGCGCCGCGCCGGTACGCGGTCCGTCCCGGCCGGGACGGCTCGGCCGGTTCGACGGCATCGGCCTGGTCGTCGTTGTCGTCGGGCTGGGCGAGGCTCTGACGGGTGCTCACGGGCTTCTCCCGGTGGTCGCGGTCGACTGCTGCCTCTCCGGGATATCCGGCGCTCCTGACAGCCGCCAAGCCCGTTGTCGGCCCGCGTGCCGCGCCCTCTCCCACCACCCCTGATCCGGCCCCCGCCGCCACCCCCCGACCAGCGAGCGGCCGGCACCAGCCGGACGCGAGAAAAGGAAAAGCCCACCGCAGGTGCAACAACCCGAACCGACCAACCGACAACGCCACAACCACAAACCAAAACCAAAAGCAGAAAGACGGGAGAAGAGGGTTGTCAGAAAGCGGCGGCAGCCCGGATTCGGGCGCTGAGCTGGGCGGATTCGCCTCTCGGGTCCGAGGTGGCCGGTAGGGGCAGCGGAGGGGGAAACGGCAGGGGGAACGGAAGCGGTCCGGCAAACTAACCAGGCCCACCAAGGTACCGGTGAGTTTCCTTGATAGGCCATCAAGGAAACTCACCGGGCAACCTTGATGGTCATCCCAGCAGGTCAGAGGCGCGCCGATCGGGCCGCAGAGGGCCCCGAGGTCGGGACCGGTTGACGGACGGGATTACGGACCGCATTTCGGACCGGTTAGAACGCGGGATACCTTGATACCGGAAGTTACCGAATCGTTATGGACTACCAACCTTGATGGTGAGAAATCCGGTGAGTTTCGTGGGGTTCCATTCTCCGAGCACGGGATAAGCCCGCGCTTCGGAATGAGGGAGCACCTTCGTGCACGGGGATCTGGAGACCGACCACGACGTCCTGGTCACGCTTCACCGCTTCACGCTGGCGACCGCCGAGCAGCTCCACCAGCTGCACGGCGGCACCGCCGGGATCAAGCAGACCCAGAAGCGGCTGACCCGCCTGCACACCGACGGCCTGGCCGACTTCGTGACCCTGCCGCAGGCCGGCCGGGCGAAGGCCTGGCACCTCACCGCCCAGGGCGCAGCGGTGGCGGCCACCTTCCCCGAGGCCCGCCGCACGGACGCCCAGACGCTGGACGGCGAGCAGTTCGCCGTGCGGCACGGGCGCGAGCACCTGCTCGACGTCGGGCGGATCCACGCCGCCTTCGTGGCCGACGCCCGGGAGCGCGGCGAGGACTGCGGCCCGCTCGACCTCCGCCCCGCCCCGGAACTGCCGGTCGACGGCGCAGGGGCGTACCGGCCCGCCGCCGAGCTCACGTACACGGCGGGCACCGGCGAGGAGCGGCACCGGCTGCGGGCGTTCGTCGAACGGCACCGCCCCGGGGTCGGCGCCGAGGAGACCGCGGCGCAGCTGGCGGCCTGCGCCGCCGTGTGGGAGCAGGCCGGGCCGGGCGGCCGGGTGTGGGAGCGGCGCTGGCGGTCCTTCCCGCGGCTGCTGGTGGTGCTGGTCGGCACGGCGGCCGCCGGGGTGCGCTCGGCGGTGGCGGACCTGCGCCTGGCCGCCGAGGAGAACCCGGCCGTCGCCGAGATGCTGGCTGCTGTCCCGGCCGGCGCCGCCCGGATCGAGGACCTGGTCCAGCGCGGTCCGTCCGCACCCATCTGGCACCCGCTCAGCAGCGGCGGGCGGGCGTGCGGGTGGACGGAGCTGTAGGCGGTGAGCGGGAGCCGCTGGGTGGCCCGCTGGCCGTCCCGGCCGCCCTCCTCCTCGCTCCTCCTCCCGGCCGGTGGCGCCGCGAAGCGGGGCCGCCGGGCCACCGCGCAGCGGACAACCCCTCACGTCGTCGGCGCGCAGCATCAGGTTGCCGGGGTCTTGTCTCCGCTCCTGCTCTGCGCGCCGACTCCCCTGCTCCTCTTCTTCGGTGCTCCGGTGCCGGACTTCACCCAGCACCCGCCGAAGGTGCCCAGGGAGAAGTAGTCGGCGCGAGGCAACCTATGGACAACGGGCTCTGAGCTGCACAAATCCGCTTCCGGCGGTACCGCCTGACGCAAGCCCGAGTAGCAAGCCCGAGAAGCAGCCCCGAGTAGCAAGCCCGAGTAGCCACCGCCAGAAGCAACCCCAGAGGCAACCCGCGCCGGGCCCGGCTGCGACCTGCGCGCGGGAGGTCAGCGCCACCGGTAGGACGTGGTGGTCATCGCCGGGAGCAGCACCGGCCCGCCGGTCGCGTCGGTGCCCGGCCGGACCGCCTGGTCGAGGACGGCGCCGACGTCCGGGTAGAGGTGGAGGCCGGCCGCGTCGGCCACCGGCAGCCACACCACCGGCGCCTGGCCGGGGTCGTCCTGCTCGACCGCCGCGACGGCGGCCGCCAGGTGGTCGGGCAGGTGGGCGGTGAAGACCAGGTGCCGGCGCCGGAACGGCACGCTCTCGCCCGGCCGCTCGGTCTCCTGCTCCTGGACGAAGCGGAGCACCGGAGGGTCGGGCAGCGCCGCCAGGTCGAGGCCGAGCTCCTCGAGCAGCTCCCGGCGCAGCGCGTCGGCCGGTTCCTCGCCGTCCTCGTCCTCGACCACGCCGCCGGGCAGCGAGTGCTGGAGGCCGGCGTCCCGCTGGCGCCGGATCAGGCAGACGCGGCCGTCGTGGACCAGCACCGCGCACACCCGCACCCGGACCGGTCCGGCCACCGTGCTGGCGGTCACCGCCGGGCCCAGGCCGGGCAGGCGGGCTCGTGCCAGGTGGTGCGGACGACCACCCCGCCCGGGGTCAGGTGCTCGCTGGACCAGGTCCGGCAGCACCCGGCGCTGCCTGGCCGGGCCGGGGCCGGCGGCCATCCGGCACGGACCGGGGAAGCGGACGCGGACGTGGTAAACGCGGCCGGGCGGCGGCGACGGCGGCGCCTGGTGATGGGTGTCGTCATGTCGCAGGCTCTGCCCACCCCGCTGCCGGGCCGAACCCCGCCGCCACCCGAACGGCCCAGCCCCGACCGTTTCTAACCGGCCGCTGACCTGCGGCGACACCCGAAACTCACCGGGTCCGAGGCGAAACTAACCAGCGGCCCGGGGCGAAACTCACCGGCCCTGGGGCGAAACTCCCCAGTGCAGGTCAGCGGCCTGCACCGGAGAGGGGGCCGGGTCAGGACCGGCGCCACCAGGAGCTGGTGCGCTTCGCCTCGGCGGCCGCGGCTTCGGCGGCGGCCCGCTCCCGCTCGGCTGCCTCCCGCGCCTTCCGGTCGGCGGCGGCCTGGCGGCAGCCGGCGCACAGCCCGTCGTCGTTCCAGCCCCGTTCCTTCTCCTCCCACCGCTCGTCCGAGAACGGCGCCGAGCAGCGGCGGCAGGCCGGACGGCGCCGCTCCCGCTCCGCCGCCTCCCGCGCCCGGCGGGCCCGGTCCGCCTCCGCCCGCTCGACGGCCAGCAGCTCGTCGCCGTCCGGGTTGTCGAGCGCGTCGGTGAGGGTGTGCCAGCCGCGGCGACCGAACCGGTGCCACACCGGGGCGTCGGCCCCGTGGCGGCGCAGCAGCGGCAGGGTGGTGGCGACGACCGGCAGGGCGCGGTGGTGGTCGCGGGCGTGGACGGCGTCGCCGCCGTACGCGGGGGCGTGCCAGATGTCCTCGGAGGCGGCCTCGACCTCGGTCATGCGGTTCAGCAGCCGCTCGTGGTCCCGCTTGGCCTTCTCTGCCTTCTGCTGGGGGGTGAGCCGCTTGGCGTCGGGGCGGTCGCGCTTGCGGCCGGCCTGAAGGACCAGGGCGACCGGCGGCAGGCCCTCGCGACCGGTGGGCGGGTAGACGGTGGGCCACAGCCGCAGGCCGTGCGTACGGGCGCCCCGGCGGCGCAGCGAGGCCTCGAACTCGGCCTTCGCCGTGCCCTTCGCCGGGAGCTCGCACCAGGTGCGGTAGGAGGTGAGCTTCTCCACGAGCGTGCCGACGCCCTCGTTCTCGCGGTCGACCTCGACCAGGAGCACCGGCACGTCCGAGCCGGGGTCGCGCAGCACGAGGTCGGTGAACAGGGAGCGGCGGTGCGGGACCTGGTGCTCGACCTCGGTGGTGAACGCCTCCAGGTACCCGAGCCCGGCGCGGGCGAGAAGGCCGGCGGTGGCGACGACGTCCAGGGCGTGCTCGGAGAACGCCGCAGCCCGGCCGTCGCGCTCGGTGCGCAGCTTCGACAGCTTCGTCCCGGCCGGGAGCAGTCGGGCGGCTTCGCGGCGGCCGGCTGCGGTCAGGGTCCACAGCTTGCGGTTGTCCGGCAGGCGCAGCTCCTCCCGCACCCTCCCGGCGGCCGCCAGGTCGACCAGGGCGTCGCGGGTCGCCTTGTCGTTCCGCTGTCCCGGCAGGACCAGATGCCAGAGCTCCCTCGCGGTGGCGCGCTGGAACAGGCCGAGCGACACCAAGACCCCACGCCGCACCGGTTCCGTCGAGTCCGCCTTCCGCCGCACCTCAGCAGCGGCAGGAAGAGGGTAGTCGCCACGGCTTCGGCCCCTTGTCCGGGGCTGCTGGCCTGCGGAAACGGGCCGGTCGGCCGCCGGGGGCACGGAGGTGCCGGCGGAGGTGCCCACGGAGGCGGCGCCGGGCCCCTTGCCCCGGCCGGGCAAGGCCTTCGCCTGGTCGGCCTGGTGGTGGTCGGCGGCCTGGTTGCCGTCGTCCGAGCCGGGCGCAGCGAGCGAGGTGGTGGACATCGAGTTGGCCTTCCGTCAGCAGGGAACCGGGGCCTGCGTGTGGCCGGCCCGGCACCCGGACCGGCGCCCGGGTGCGGCCGACACTGCACACCACCCCCTTGTCCGCGGCCTGACCACACCCCTTGTCCGACCCCCTGAGCAGCGCGTTGTCCCGCCCGATTCGCCCAGGTCTTGAGCCTTGTCCTCCCGGTATGTCCGTGACCGACACCACAGCCAGCGGCGCGGGGCGGTGCGGTCCGCGCGGCGCAGGTTCGGCAGTCCGGTGACACCGGACCTTGCGCGTGCAGAGTCGGCTGAGCACCCGGGCACGAGCGAGGCCAGAGGCCAGAATGTAGCCATGGAGAACGAAGTGCCATTGTCCGACGGACGTCTCACCCCCGGCGTGGTCAGGGTCGGCCACACCGTCCGGCGGCCAGCCAGCGCATCGTCATCGTTCGTCGCCGCACTGCTCGGCGACCTCCAGCGGGCGGGCTTTGCCGGCGCTCCGCGCCACCTCGGGTTCGACACAGCCGACCGCGAAATCCTCAGCTACCTCCCCGGCTGGGTGCCCGCCCGATTCCAGCGCTGGACCGACCCCCAGGTAGCCGCGGCCGGTTCCCTGCTCCGCTCCTTCCACGACGCAACCCGCGGCAGTCGCCTGGCCGGTCGGCATCCCGTGGTCTGCCACCACGACCCGGGGCCCAACAACACGGTCTTCGCCGACGACATCCCGGCCGCCTTCATCGACTTCGACACCGCCGCCCCCGGCGATCCCATCGAAGACCTCGGCTATATGGCGTGGACCTGGTGCATCTCCTCCAAAGCCAGCGCTCCGCCCGCTACCGTCCAGGCCGCACAGGTACGCGTCCTCGCCGACGCTTACGGGCTCGACGCCAGCTCCCGCTCTCGCCTCATCGATGCCGCGCTCGACCGCCAGGACCGCAACGCCAGGTGGTGGCACAGCCACCTCGCGGGCCCGTCCCCGCGCGTCGCCGACGACCACACGATCGCCGAGCGCATCCGGTGGTCCAAACAAGAGCACGCCTACACCTCGGCCAACCGCGAGGCCTTCGACACAGCCCTGGGCTGACAAGACGGCGCTCGCCTTCCGAACGGGACAGCGCCGGACCCTTGTCCAGGGGAAACGCGCCGCGCTGGTCGGCGCGCGCGGCCAGCTGCGCGCGGACCCCGCACGGCCTGTTCATAGGCGCGCCGCGCGCTGCTGGGACCGTCCACCGCGCGGGTCGGCGCGCGGCCGCGTCGGCTCGGTCTACCAGCGGGTGAGGTGCTCCTCGAGCGCCCGGCGCAGCAGGGCGAGGGCGGCGTCGGCGTCGGGGCAGCGCAGGGGTTCGCCGCTGGCGGCGTTGGCGACGAGGCTGCTGTCGATCAGGGCGGTCCAGGTGCCGTGCTGGACGTCGTACTCCTCGATCCAGCCGACCGGGCGGCCGCCTTGCTGGAGTTCCTGGACGCCCGGGTGGTCGGGCCAGGTGAGGTGGACCAGGCCGTCGCCGAGCGCGCCGCGGTCGGGGTCGCCGAGGCCGCGGTCGGAGGGCACGCGCCAGCCGGTCGGGCGCTTGAGGGCCAGGTGCGGCACGTCGGGCATCGCGCGCTCGGCACGCTGCCGGTCGAGGTGCGCGCGGTGCAGGACGTCCAGGGCCTGGCCGACGGACCGGTGGGTGCGGGCCCCGCTGGCAGGGTCGGTCAGGACCACGGCGGCCTGGGCGTCCCGGTGCTCGGCAGCGATGTGCCCGGCCTGCCCCCACGGGCCGTCCGGCAGCGGCGCGGTCCAGCCGATCGGCCGGCCCCGGTAGAGCAGCTGGTGGACGTCCTCGGCCCGCGGGTCGTCCCAGGAGGCCAGCAGCCAGCCCTCACCGACCGTCAGGTCCAGGTCGTCGAGGCGGTCCGGCTCGCCGAACCGCACCGTCGGGATCGTGCACGCCGCGCGGCGCAGCGCCTCGAAGTCCTCCGCCCGCCGCTCGGCCGAGGCGGCCTGAGCGGGCACGGCGGCGCCGGGGCGGATTTCGGCCCGGGCCGTTGTCCCGGGTGCGCCGGAGCCGGGCGCGGCGGCGGCATTTGCGGCTCGGGCCGTTTCTCCGGGCATCGGCGCGGCCACGGTCGCGGGCGCATTTACGGCCCGGGCCGCAGAAGCCAGGACCGTCGGGGAGACGCGGGCCAGGACGTCCGGGCGCATCAGGTCCTCCTCGGCCCGGCGCAGCTCCAGCTCGTCCCCAGTCAGGCCGGGCCAGCGGACCTCGTCGCGCGCATCGGCCGCCGCCTCCCGCACCCGGGCACCCAGCCGCATGTACTCCAGGTAGAACGCGTCGTACGCGGCCACCGGATCGGTGTCCACCGCGGCGAAGAACGCCCGGGCGGTGCCCTCCATGGCGGCGAGGTGGCCCAGCATCGCGGCCCGGACGCCCTCCGGCGCCGGTGCCGGCTGCTCCGGGACCGTCCGGCCCGCCGCCTCGGCGGCCTTGGCCTTGGCCTTGGCCTTGGCCTTGGCGCGGGCCATCTTCGACTTGCACGAACGGGAGCAGTGAAGCGTGGGCCGGCCCCGTCCGGACTCGGCGACCGGCACCGGCTTCCCGCAGCCCGGCCGCACGCACACCGGCGCGGCCGGCGTCTCCGGCACGTCGAACAGCACGTCAGCACAGGTAGCCGAATTACGGCCCGGGTCGTTACTCACGGTCGGGATCGTAACCTTGACGCCCACCCACACCCCAGCCGATTACAGCCCGCGAGCCGTAAAGGGCGGTCACCCGGCGGGTATCAAGGGGCGCGGATTTACGGACCGGGCCGGAACTCCTCCGCTGCTGCACCCGGCGGTGCAGCACTCGGTGCAGCAGCAGCCGGACGTGCTGCTGCGGCACGGCGTGCTGCGCGTTGTCCCGGCAGCGCTGCACGTTGTCCCGTCACCGGCCGTAGCCGCCCGCCCCCTTGTCCTGCTACCCACCGACCCCTTGTCCGGGGTTGTCCCGCGCAACGGCCTGGTTGTCCCGCTGCGCATGCGCAACCCGCTGGGCAGCGGCGCCTTGCGCATGCGCAACGGCTTGCTCGCCACCATGCGCATGCGCAACGGTCCGGGCGCGGGCCGGTGCGCAACCGGCCCGGCCGGCTACCCGGCGAAGGCCTGCGGCACCCGCAGCTGCGATCCCCGTCGCACCGCCCCCACCTGTGGCGTCGCACCCGGCGCGCAGGGCCCGCACCCGGCCCCGGCCGTTGCGCAGCCGGCGGTTGCGCGGGCCGTCGCAGTCGCAGCACCCGGTGGTGCAGCACGCGCTGCTGCTGCACCACCGGAAGCAGCAGGGTGTAGCAAGGGCCACCTTGCTACACGGGAAGCAGCAGCACGCCCGGGTGCAGCAAGGGCGGCCTTGCTGCACCCGTGACCGTCCGGTCCGGCGGGCGGTTGCACCGGTATGACGACCTCTCCGCTGTCCTGGCTGCCGCTGCCCTCCCCGACCGACCAAGCCGAGGACGAGCCCGCGTCCGAGTCCGAGTCCGAGTCCGAGTCCGACGACCAGGCGCTCGACCCCGTCCAGCTGGCCGCGCTCCACCGGGGCCGCGACGCCGGAGAGGCCGCGGCCTCGTGGGTGCGCGAGCTGGCCGGCCGCCAGGAGGACGAGCGCCACGCCCTGGCCCTGGAGCACGCGGCCGCAGCGATCGAGCGGGCCAGCCACCAGGAGGTGATCCCCGGCAGCGACGGCCAGCTGACCGAGGAACTGCGCTACTCGCTCGGCGCGGACGTGCTGCTCGGCGCCACCCACACCGGCACCCTGCCCGACCTCGCGCCGGGCGAGCGGATGCCGCTGGTCGCGGTGTGCGCGCTAGCGGCCGCCATGCCGTCCTGTGTGCTCGGCGACCTGCCGCACGAGCTCACCCTGCTCGCCGACGAACTGGACGCCGCCACCGCCGCCGGCCGCGCCGCCACCACGGCCACCGGCTGCGCCGGGTGAGCACGACCAGGCGCC
>NZ_JBHVFE010000250.1:0-12780 GCF_042801945.1 Kitasatospora sp. NPDC057542 | reverse complement strand
GTGCGGGACCCGGTGGTCAGGCTGTGGCCGCCGAACCCGGTCCCTCCGGTTCCCGATGCTCCAGGCTCGCCGTCTATGCCCGATCAACGGCCGATCACCGGCCCCACTCATGACCTTCACCCGGGCGTCACAGCCTGCCCGCCACGCGGCCGGAGCCCGCTCCCGGCCCGGCCCGGCGGTCAGGCATCGTGTACGGACGCCGTCCCGTCCCGGCCGATCGCGGTGGGTCCTGTTCCCGTGGGCAGGCCGGCGGTGCCCCGCCCGGTGGGCACGGACCGGCCCGGATCCCGGACGGATGCCGGGATCCGGGTCGGTCACGCTGTCAGGGACAGGCGTTCTCGGAGGTCATACGGTCCCCTTCTCGATGCGGCCGACGCACAGCGCCCAGATGACGAAGGCGTCGATCGCGATCAGGACGATGGCCCAGGCCGGGTAGTAGGGCAGCCACAGGAAGTTGGCGATCATCCCCAGCCCGGCGACGACGATACCGGTGGCACGGGCCCAGACGGCGCCGCTGAAGACCGCCACACCCGTCACGACGATGAAGACCCCGAGGATGAGGTGGATCCACCCCCACCCCGCGGAGTTCAGCGAGTACACGTAGTTGCGGGTGACGAAAACCAGGTCGTCCTTGCCGATGGCGGAGATCCCCTCGAAGATCGCCATCAGGCCGCCGGTGATCAGCATGACTCCCGCGAAGATGGTCCACCCGGTCGCATAGGGATGCCGTTGGGGTTGGGGGATCTGGCTGCTACTGCCGACTCCGGAAACGCTGCTGGTCATGACAGTGACTCCTTCGGTGGGAACCGCCTCTCGGGCAGCGGGAGGCGGGACGGTGGAGCAGCTGGTCGCAGGTGCTCCGGGGACGCGACACCCGTCCGGTTCCCGACCGGTGCGGGTGCGGGTTCGGGGAGGAGGAGATCAGTGGCGCGCAGGAGTGCGAGGACTCGGCGGAGCCCTGGCCGGACGCCGACGAGACGGAACTCGACGTGTCGCAGGCCTGACGCCCGCCGGGCCTGGAGGAGGGCGCGCAGACCGGAGGCGTCGCAGAAGGTGAGGGCGGAGACGTCGAGGTCCAGCCGGGACGGACCGGCCGCCAGGGCCCGGGAGACGGCATCGGTCACGAGCGGCCCGGTGGCCATGTCGAGTTCGCCCACCAGCGACACCAGCACGGTGTCCCGGTACGGCCCGGTCTCGGTGCGCAGTAAGTCGTCGGCTCGCATGGCCACCGCCTGGGAAGCTCGGCTGACGGAAGGACCCGGAACGGCGGTCCTACGTTCACGGTAGAACCGGATCTCCGTCCTGTCGTGGGACGGACGGACCGCGGCGGTGGCCCGTGCGACCGCACAGGCGGCCACGTCGGAGGCGCCCGCCGGGCCGTCCACCTTCACGTCCACCGCCTCCGTGGGCCGTTCGACCGCGTCCCTCGTCCGGCACGCCGGACTGGGCCACCCGGACGAACGAGGCGGCGGGTCGGCCACGCCGTACACCCGGCCCGCAGCAGCAGCGGCTCCTCGACGGCGGCATCACCCGCTCGGAGCCGTTCAGTGCCCGACGGCCACCTTGGCCGCCACGATGACCAGGCCCAGGAGCAGGTTGACCGCACCCTCGACGACGGCCGGACCCACCGCGGCACCGGCCCGGCGGGCGCCCAGCGTCGCCCAGGCCACCTGCTGTGCCACGGCGACACCGAGCGCGAGCCAGGCGTTCTCCCCCGCCCCGAGCCAGGGGCTGACCAGCACAGCCAGGGCCGGCAGCGCCGACGCCTCGACGAGTGGCCACTCGTGCCGGCCGACCTCGCGCACCTGCCTCCAGGTGACCCGGCGGCCGGCCTCGCGCTGTCCTGCCACGTGCGCGTAGACGTGGGCGATCCAGAAGACGATCCCGGTGATCACCAGCAGCAGGATCAGCGACAGCCGCGGGTGCGGTTCGTGGACGCTGGAGGCCGCGATCACGGAGGCGGCGAGCATCGAGCCGTACACCGCGCCGGCGTAGTCCGTCCGGTTCCCGGGTCCGCCCGGGGCCGGTCCGGGCGGGGCGGGGGTACGACTGCGGGGCATGGTCACGACGCCTCCTCCCGTCCCCGCGCCGGAGACGACCGATGGGTCCGTTGCGGCCATCATCGCCGCTTCCCCGGGTTCCGGCCTCACCTCCGCAGGTGGATCCGGGCGCGGCCGACCGCCCCGCACCGATGCCACGCGGTCGGTGCCCCGTTCGGACGGACCGCGGTCGCTGCCCCGTTCGGACGGACCGCGGTGCCCCGGCCGCACCGGTAGGAACGGACATGACGCCGGCACCACCCGGAGCCACGGCCGACCCGTGCCGGCGGGCACCTGACCGGAAACCCGCGCGGCCCTACCCCCGAACCGTCACCCCGTCCTTCCGGGTCCCCCCGCTGCCGACCGACGCGCGCCCGGCGGGCAGGCGACCGGTGAAGGCGAAGCCGGTGAGCGTGATCCCGGCGGCGGCCAACAGCGACACCCTGAGGCCGTCGAGCTGGGCTTCGCGGTAGGAGCCGACGACGGCGTCCGCCTCCTGCGGCGGAACGGTGGTCTGCGCGAGCGCGGTGGAGAGCTGGTCCGCGGGTACGAAGGTGACGCCCGCCGCGATCCTGATGCCGGCCTGCTGCTTCACGGCGTCCGAGATCCGCGGGTCCGCGGCGACGGCGGAGCCGAACGCGGCCGTCAGGGCACCGATCAGGATGGCGCCGATCAGCGCGGTGCCGAGCGACGAGCCGAGGTTCTGCGCGGTGTACTGCAGCCCGCCGACCTCGCTGCGGTCCTCCTCCCCGACACTCGACTGCACGACGTTGGCCAGTTGCGAGGCGAGCAGTCCCAGGCCGATCCCCAGGAGGCCCATCGCCAGCGCGAACGACAGGTCGTCGAGCTCCGGCCGGACGGTGCCGACCAACCACAGGGACGAGGCGAACAGCACCAGCAGGCCGATCCGCACCACCGTTCTCGGCGAGGCGAACCGGCTGAGGAACGGGCCGGACATGGAGGCGGCGAGCATCGTGACCGACACCGGCAGCAGCCGCAGACCGGTCTGGAAGGCGTTCTGGCCCTGCACGGCCTGGAGGTACAGCGGGATGACGAAGAACAGCCCGAGGAGGATCAGGTTCTGACTGAAGAGCATGAGCAGGCCGGACCGCAGCGGGGGAACGCCGAACAGCGTGAACCGGACCAGCGGATGCTCCCGGCGCAGCTCCCACGACCGGAACAGCACCAGGAGCACCCCGCCCAGCGCGATGACGAAGAAGGTCGGCGAGTATCCGAGGACGGTGAACGGCGGGTTGCGGGGCTTCAGCCAGCCCCAGGAACTGCTCTGCAGCACGGCCAGCACCGCCAGTCCCAGCCCGGCCACCGACAGCAGCACACCGACCACGTCCAGCCGCGCGTGGTGCTCCGGTGCCGGTTGCGGCTCGATCCAGCGCAGCAGGAACAGGATGACCACCACCAGGACGACCTCGCCGGCGAAGACCAGCCGCCAGGTCAGGTAGGTGGTCAGCCATCCGCCGAGCAGCGGGCCCACGGCGATGCCCGCCCCGGCCAGACCGCCGATGACACCGTAGGCGGTCTGGCGGTCCTGTCCCTGGTAGGAGCCGGCCACCAACGCGGCCAGTGCCGGAAGGACCAGCGCCGCGCCCAGGCCCTCGATCACCGACCACCCGAGCGCCAGCAGCCACAGGGTGGGCGCCACCGCCGTGATCGCCGACCCCACGGCGTAGACCACCAGCCCGACCGTGAACACCCGACGGCGCCCGTACATGTCGCCGAGCTTTCCGCCGGTGATCATGAACGCGGCCATCACGAGCGTGTAGAGGGTGATCACCGCCTGGATCGCCGTGACCTCGGTGTCGAAGTCCTCGACCAGCCGGCTGATGGACACGTTCATCACCGACGCGTCGAGCACCATCAGGAACTGCGCCATGCCCAGGATGATCAGCGCTCTCCAGCGGTTCACCGTGACTCCTCGTGCTCACCGACCCCCGCGGTTCGTGTCCCCCGGCCCTCGTACCCTCGTACCCGCGCGGCCCGGCCGCCCGTCGTGGGCCGGTGCGTTGCGCCGAACGGCGGGCCACCCGAGGTGCGGCACCCCGTCCCGTCGCCCAGTCTTGGACGGAATCCGGAGCGCTCGGGCCGACGACGAGCCGCGGCGGACCGGGGTGCAGGCATCGGCCGGAGGGAGCGCGGAGTGGCGGCACCGCGTGGTCGGACCAGCCGCGCCGACTGGATCCGCACCAGGTCGGCCTGGTTGCGGGGGCGGACGGCCACCCTGCACGAGGTCCCGTTCCTGCGGCGACTCGCCGCCCAGCTGCTCCACATCCACGTCCTGGACATGGCCACCCGCCTCGCGGCCCAGACGTTCCTGACCGCCATCCCGGTGCTGTTCGCCCTGGCCGCCTTCATGCCCCAGGAGGTACGCAGCGGCGTCGCCGAGTCCCTGCGCATCGTTCTGGGGCTCCGGGGCGCCTCACTCGACGAGGTCAAGGGGGCGCTCCAGCCCAGCGAACCGAGCTCCAGCGCCAACACCTTCGGCGCCATCGGGATCCTGGTGACCCTGCTCTCGGCCACGAGTTGCAGCCGCATCCTGCAACGTCTGTGCGAGCGGAGCTGGCACCTGCCGCATCTGGCAGGGCGGCTGGCGGCGTGGCGGTGGCTGGCCTGGCTTCTGGTGTGGCTCACCGCCCTGGTTCTCCAGGGGCAGGTGCGGACCGGATTCGGGGCGGGCGAGGGCCTCGGGGCCGTGCTCTACCTGATCACGGCCGCTCTGCTCTGGTGGTGGACCCAGCACCTGCTGCTCGGTGGCCGCGTTCCCTGGCTCCCGCTGCTGCCGGGGGCCGTGCTGACCGGTGCCGGGTTGACGGCGTTCACATGGGTGTCGCAGCTCTACGTCCCCCGCTCGCTGAACCGCAGCGTGACGCAGTTCGGCCCGCTCGGCATGGTCTTCACCCTGCTCAGCTGGCTCATTCTGGTGTTCACGGTCATCACGCTCGGGATCGGCGCCGGGTACGTGGTGGCGGGCCAGGGGCGGCTGGCCCGGCTGCTGGCGACTCCGGAGCCGGCCCCGGAGGACGAGGACTGAGGGCCGAAGGGGCGTGCGTCCGCCAGGCGGGCGGGGCATGCTGCTCACCTCAGGGGTGCTCGCAGCCCGCTTCGCCCTCCCCCCGATTCCGGGGGCCTTCGTGCGCAGGCCGCGTCTGCGCGAACGCCTCGGCGGCGGTCGGCCCGGCCCGACCGCTTGACCTTGACACAGTGACAAGGCCTTCACTGCTGCCAAGGAGGTGGTCCTGATGGCCAG
Organism: Kitasatospora sp. NPDC057542; assembly: GCF_042801945.1. Taxonomy (NCBI): domain Bacteria; kingdom Bacillati; phylum Actinomycetota; class Actinomycetes; order Kitasatosporales; family Streptomycetaceae; genus Kitasatospora; species Kitasatospora sp. NPDC057542. The sequence continues at coordinate 7,479 of NZ_JBHVFE010000250.1, read as the reverse complement.
ACCGGAAGAGGACACGGAAACGATGCGGGCGCTCCGGGCACTGGGGCACGACGACTCGTCGGTCCGTCTGCGGGCGGCGATGGCCGTCGGCACGGCCCCGGACCCGGGGTACGTCGGCGGGCTCGTCGAACGGTGCGCGGTCGAACCCGAGTTCTCCGTGCGCGAGATGCTCACCTGGGCACTCACCCGGCACGAGGCGGCCCTGACGGTCCCGCTGCTGGTCGGCGAGGTCCGTTCGGAGCGTGCGCAGGCACGGAGCCAGGCCCTGCACACACTGTCCAAGATCGGGGACCGGCGGGCGTGGCCGGCGATCACGCCCGCGCTGCTGGCCGACGCCGACGAGGAGGTGGCCCGCAGTGCCTGGCGGGCCGCGGTCGTGCTCGTGCCCGAGGGTGGCGGGCGCGCGTTGGCCGTAGTGTTGGCGGCTCAGCTCGGGCGCGGCGGGCACGAGACGCAGCTGAGCCTCAGCCGGGCGCTGATCGCGCTCGGGGAGGTGATGCTGCCGACGCTGAGCGCCGCGACGACGGACCTCGATCCCCGGGTGCGCGGGCACGCGCTCGCCACCGAACGGCTGTGGCGCGACCCGGATGCCGGATTCGAGTTCGCGATCGAGGAGGCGAAGCGCACGGTGGCCCTCGGCGGGGGCGGCCGGGAGGGACGGTAGGCAGTGTTGATCGGCGACGTCGCGCGGCGGTCCGGGGTCAGCGCCCGCATGCTCAGGCACTACGAATCGCTCGGGCTGGTGCAGCCGACGGGGCGTACCGGCTCCGGCTACCGCCGGTACTCGGACGAGGACATCCGGCGGATCTTCCACATCGAGAGCCTGCGGTCGCTGGGCCTGTCGCTGCGCGACGTCGGGCGGGCGCTCGACGACCCCGGCTTCGCGCCCGCGGAGCTCGTGGACGACCTCATCCGCCGGACCCGCGAGCGCATCGCGGCGGAGACGGAGCTGCTCACCCGGCTCCGGCGGATCGACGCCGCGGAACCCGCCGGCTGGGAGGGGGTCCTGCGGGTCGTCGCGCTGCTCCAGGCCCTGGAGTCGAAGAGCCCGGGGGCGCGCCAGCGCGCGGCCCTGTCCGCGGGCGAGGACGCTCCGGTGCCGGTGGAGGCACTGGTCGAGGCCGTGCTGGGCGAATCGGACCCGAACGTCGCCGGAGCCCTCCGCTGGGCTCTGGCGCAGGCGGGCGGGGAAGGGACGGCGCTGCTCGCGGAGGGCCTGCGCTCACCCGCGGCCGAGGTGCGCGAACGTGCCGTCCGGTCCCTCGCCGAGCTGCCGGACGGGACGGCGACGGCCCTGCTGCGGGACGCCCTCGGGAATCCCGACGCCGTGGTCCGCAGGCACGCGGCCCTGGCGCTCGGAGCCCGCGGTGTGGCCGACGCGGTCCCGACGCTCATCGGCATGATCGTCGAGGCGGTGAACGACGCCGACGCGGCCGACGCCCTGGGCGCGCTGGCGAGCGACCCGGCGCTGACGGACCGGGTCGCCACCGGGCTCGTCGACCGCCTCGCCCACGACACCGTCGGACCGGACGCCCGCCGGCGGCTCACCCAGGCGCTCGCGGACGTCCCGGGAGGCACGGCGTCCCGCGCCCTGGAGGAACTGTCACAGGACGAGGACCGTGCGGTCGCGCTGACCGCGACGTACATTCTCAAGCTGCGCAACACGCGGTAGCGGGTCGGCTTCGGGGGCGGGTTCGACGGTGGGGGTGGCGTGACAGGGGCCAGGCGGTTCCGTCGGCAGCGGCGGCTCTTCCTCTCGGTGGCGGTCGACACGTTCGGCTCCGGCGTCTTCCTGCCGCTGTCGCTGCTGTTCTTCGTCACCGTCCGGCACTTCCCGGCGGCCTCCGCGGGCACGGCCGTGACGGTCGGGTCGGTCGCGTCCTTCGCCGTCGTGCCGCTCTGCGGGCGGCTCGTCCAGGCCATGGGGCCCAAGTCCTGCCTGCTCCTCAGCAATGTCCTGACCGCGCTCGGGTACGGCCTGTTCTTCGCGGTGGGGAACCTGTTCACCGTGGCGGCCGTCACCTTCGTCGTGACGGCCGCCGACCGGCTCTACGGTGCCGCCTGGCCCACGATGGTCGCGCGGCTCGCGAAGCCGGAGGAACTCACCGACTGGTTCTCCGCGGTGACCGTGCTCAGGACGACCTCCCTGGGAGTCGGCACCCTGGGGGCGACCGCCCTGATGGCGCTCGCCGGCGGGCGCGGCCTACAGGTCGCACTCGCCCTGAACAGCGCGAGCTCCCTCCTCGCGGCCGTCCTCCTGCTGGGTGTCGCCGTGCCGGCCGCCGAGCGGCCCGGCCACCGGGCGGCGAGGTCGAACACCCGGGCGGCGCTCGGCGACCGGCCCTTCCTTTCCCTGGTGGTGTCCCAGACGCTGCTGTCGGCGGCCTGGCTGATCCCGACGGTCGCCTTCCCCCTCTACCTCGTGGAGAGCCTCCACCAGGCCGCCTACTGGCCGACCGTCGTGGTCGCCGTCCGCTACGCCACCGCCACCACCCTGCAGATGCGGATCAGCCGCCGGCTGTCCGGCTGGACCCGGTCGCGGGTCCTGCGCCTGTCGATCGGCGCGGTGGCCGGCGCCATCGCCCTGACCGCGACGATCTCCACCGTCCCGCACGCCCTCCAGGGCCCGCTCGCGGTCCTCGTGGCAGCCGTCCTGGCGCTGGCCGAGCTGGCCTCGAAGCCGACCGCGGCCGCGGCGGCGGTGGCCATGGCGCCCAAGGGCGACGAAGGACCGTACATGTCCCTGTTCCAGCTGACCTGGACGGTGTCCTACGCGGTCGGGCCGGCCGTCATCGGCCTGGGCCTGCAGAACCCCCCGCTGCTCTGGACCACGCTGGCGATCTGCGTAGCGGCCGGCGCCCTGGCCCACCGCCTCCGCACACCCCTGCGGCGGCCTGCGGGCGGGGCCGTCGCAGGGCGGATCGCCCACGGTGTCCGCGACCTGCGCGAGGAGGCCGACGTTCCCTGACGGGCACCACGCGCGCGGGACCGACGGACCCGGGCCGTTCGGCCCTGGCCGAGGTCCGGCCCGGGACCCGGGACCGGCCGGCGTCACCGGCCGCCCGACGGCCCGGCTGCGCGCCGCGCCCGCTCTCCGCAGGAGCCCGGCCTGCCCGAACTCACCCAACGGGAAAGGGAGATCCTGGCCCTCAGCGGCAAGGGGCTGACGAACCGGCAGCCGGCAGATCGGCGAGCGGCTGCACCTCGCCGAGAAGACGCTCAAGAACCGCATCTCCCGGCTGCTCGCCAAGCTCGGCGCGGAGCGGCGCGTCCGGGCCGCCCTCATCGCCACCCGGACCCTCGCCCCCGCGTAGTGCCGGCTCCCGGCCCCGGTCCGGGTCCACTCGGCGGTCGGGCAGGGACCGAACGACCCTCCCCCGTTCCCCGCGCGATGCGAACAATCGAAGGTATGGAACCCGACCGCATCCCCGCCGCGCACCCGGCCCTGGACGAGCAGCACTGCTTCCGCCTGCTGGCCGGCAGTTCGGTCGGCCGCGTGGTGTACACGGTCGGCGCGCTGCCGGCCGTCCGACCGGTCCCCTACCGGATCGGCGGCGACGGCAGCGTGCTGGTGCGCGCCGCCGCGCACTCGGAACTGGTCCGCGCCGTCTCCGGCGCCCTGGTGGCGTTCGAGGCGGGCGAGATCGACGAGGCGGACGGAACGGGCTGGAGCGTGACCGTGCTGGGACGGGCCGATGTCCGGGAGCTCCCCACCGAGGAGGTCCCGCCCGCCCGGGAGGACCGGTCCGCCGGGGAGGACCCGTCCGTCCCCGCGGTCCGGCCGCCCCGCCAGGTCTCCATCCGGATCCGGCCCGAACTCGTCACCGGGCTCCTGCTGCCGGACACCCGGTCCTAGGACCACCCCGTTCAGACCGGCAGCGGGGCCGACCAGACCACCCGGGTCCCGCCCTCCGCCGGGCGGACCAGCTCGAACGACCCGCCCAGCGTCCGCGCCCGCTCCGCCAGGTTCGACAGCCCGCTGCGCCGCCCCTGTTCGGGGACGCCGACGCCGTCGTCCTGCACGGACACCAGCACCCGCCCGCCGGAGGCCTGGAGCACGACCTCGACCCGGCCCGCCCCCGCGTGCCGGGCCGCGTTGCTCAACGCCTCGGCCAGGACGGCGAGGACGTGCTCGGCCACCTCCGACGGGACATCGGTGTCCAGCAGGCCCTCCATGCTCAGCCGCGGTGCGAAGCCGAGCACCGCCTGCGCCTGCTCCACCGTACGGACGGCCCTGGCCCGCAGGCCGTGGCCGGCGGCCTCCTCCCTGGCCCGCAGGCCGAAGATGGTCGACCTGATGATCTTGATGGTCTCGTCCAGGTCCCCCACCGCGCGCAGCACCCGGTCCGAGGCGGTGGCGTGGTCGATGAACCGGGCGGCGCTCTGCAGCGTCATCCCGGTGGCGAACAGCCGCTGGATGGCCAGGTCGTGCAGGTCGCGGGCGATCCGGTCGCGGTCCTCCAGCATCGCCAGCTGTTCGGCGTCCCTGCGGCGCTCCGCCAGCTCCAGGGCCAGCGCGGCCTGATCGGCGAAGCCCAGCAGCGGCCCGATCTCCCCGTCGGAGAACTCGGGCCGGCCCGCCTCCCTGGCCAGCAGCAGCACGCCGTCGATCTGCCCCTCGGCCCGGCCCAGCGGCACCGCGACCGCCGGTCCGAGCCCGCCGAAGCGGCTCGGCCCCGCCGAGAGCCGGGGGTCACCCGCCAGGTCCACCGTGGTCACCGGCACCCCCGAGGCGCAGGCCGCACCCGACAGGGACCCCTCCAGCGGCACCACCAGGCCCGACCGGCCGGCCGCGTCGCCGCCGAGTGCCAGCTCCACCCGGACCGTCCCGGTCCCGGTCACCGGTACGGAGACGTCCGCCAGGTCCGCACCGGTGATCTCCCGGGCCCGCTGGGCGATCAGCTCCAGCACCTCGGAGCGGGAGCCGCCGGACAGCAGCGCGCGGGTGATCTCCGCACTCGCGCTCAGCCACCGCTGCTGGCGCTGGGCCTCCTCGTACAGCCGGGCGTTGTCGATCGCCACCCCGGCCGCCACGGCCAGCGTGGAGATCACCGCCTCGTCGTCGGCGTCGAACTCCTCCCCGCCCTGCTTGTCGGTCAGGTAGAGGTTGCCGAACACCTCGTCACGCACGCGCACCGGCACCCCGAGGAAGGTCCGCATCACGGGGTGGTGCGCCGGGCAGCCCACCGACGAGGAGTGCTCGGTGAGGTCGGCCAGCCGCAGCGGCGCCGGGTGGTGGATCAGCTCGCCCAACAGGCCCCGGCCGGTCGGGTAGGGCCCGATCCGTTCGATCTCCTCGTCCGACAGTCCGACCGTGTGGAACTGCGAGAGGGTCTCCCCGTCCGGCCCGATCACCCCGAGCGCGGCGTAGCGGGCGTCCACCAGGACGGCCGCGGCCTCCACGATCCTCCGCAGCACCTGCGTCAGGTCCAGCTCCCGGCCGACCGACAGCACCGCCTCCAGCAGGCTGTGCACCCGGTCCCTGGTGCCCCGGGCCACGTCGATCCGTGCCTGGAGTTCCTCCAGCAGTTCGTCCAGCCGCAGTTGCGGCATCCGTGACCGTACCGTCTCGCCGCTCACGGGCACCCTCCTCGTCGCCGCGGTCGCGGCCGATTGTCGCAGACGGGGACGAACCGCGGGGTGTCAACCGTGCGGCTTCCGGCCCTCCCGGCGGACCCTCGGGCCGGGACCTTCGGTGCGCGACCGGGGCTGGTCGGCCCCTGGGGCTGACCACCGGTCCGGCGGGAGTCTGGTCACCGGACGGGACCGCGGCTGCCGACGCCGGGGCCGTCCGCAGACCAGGGAGGTCGCTGACATGTCGCACGACGTGCTGGTGGGGATCGACGGTTCGGTGCAGAGCGCCGCGGCGGCCGAGTGGGCCGCCCACGAGGCCCACCGCAACGGGCGCGCGCTGCGGATGGTCCACGTCGCGGGAGGCGAGGTGGACGCCCTGGAGCGCGACCTCGGCGGCGGGAGCCCGCTGCCGCAGCCGGTGGCCTCGATCCGGGACCGGATCACGGCCGCGCTGCCGGAGCTGACGGTCTCCTGCGACATCGTCCCCGGGAACCCTGCCTACGCGCTGGCCGCCGCCTCCCGGCGGGCCGCTCTGCTGGTCCTCGGGTCGCGCGGCCTGGGCGGCTTCGCCGGGCTGCTGGTCGGATCGGTCGGGCTGCGCGCCGCCGCCCGGGCCGAGTGCCCGGTGGTGCTGGTCCCCGCCGGCCCGGCCGGTCCCGCGGAGCCCGCCGCGGGACCCGGCGAGGTGGTCGTGGGCGTGCAGGGCGACCGGCCGTGCGACGTCGTGCTCGCCTTCGCCTTCCGGCACGCGGCGGCCGCCGGCGTCCCGCTGCGGGTGTTGGAGAGCCGCGACACCTTCCACGGGCCGTACACCACCGAGGCCCCGGTGGACCAGCGGGAGATCGGGGAGTCGCTGGCGGCCGCCGAGCAGGTACGGCTCCAGGACGCGCTGTCGCGCTGGCAGGACAAGTTCCCCGGGGTCCGCACCGAGGTGGAGGTGTGTGCCTGGAGCCCGAGCCGGCTGCTCGTGGAGGCCTCCCGCACCGCCTCGCTGGTCGTGCTCGGACGGCGCACGCCTTCCCACCCGCTGGCCGGGCCCCGGCTGGGCGCGGTCGCCCAGTCGGTGCTCCACCACGCCCACGGCCCGGTCGCCGTCGTGCCGCACGCCTGACCCGGCCGCCCCGCCCCCGGGCCCCGGACGCGCTCGGACGCACCTCCGAGGAACGGGTGCGCAGCCTGGTCGGCGTGCTGGACGGCCCCGTCACCTGCCACGGCTTCCACAGGTACGTCAACGTCCTCGACCGGGACACCCTGCCGGACGCCACGGACCACCCGGAGAAGTACCGCAGCTCACCATCCGGGTCAGCGACTGCGCGGTCGACCTCGTCCGGCTCTGAGCCACGCCGGATAGGTCGCTCCGGGCGGGAGTCAGCGCCGTACCAGCGGCTGCTCGGCAAGCCCGTAGGCGCGCAGCTGGTACGGGAGCGCGGGCGGCCGTCGCCACTGGAGGTCGAGGCCGCAGGCGCCGAGGACGGCGCCGAAGGCGTGGCGCATCGCGTCCTGGACGGCGGTGCGGGCGTGCGCGGCCCGCTCGGCGGCGGGGGTGTCCCCGCCGCGGGCGGCGGCGGACAGGCGGCGGGAGGGGTTCCAGCGGAGGTCGGCGACGCCGGCGGTGTCGTCACCGTCGTCGACCGGCCGGCACGGCGTGAGGGTGATGCCGGGTGCGTGCAGGTGGTCGGCGACGGGCAGGCCGGCGAGCGCGGCGGTGCGGCGCCCCGCAGCCGTGTCCTGCCGTGCGGAAGCCGTGTCCACGCCGTCCTCCTCCGGGTCCGGGCGGCGGCCGGCCGCCTGCGCCCGAGCGTACGGCGTACCCCGACGACCCGTCGGCGAATCCCGGAAGTGGCCGCCGCGGCGCGGCGCCCCGCGGGGGGGGGCGCGCCGGGCGGGGGTCGCCGGGAGGTGCAC
>NZ_JBHVFE010000249.1:0-12787 GCF_042801945.1 Kitasatospora sp. NPDC057542 | reverse complement strand
GTGGCGATCACCGAGGCAGCACAGAAGCCGACGGCGACCATGACGACGATGCCCCGGGTGAGCCGCGCGAGGGGGTCGCCGGGGCCGCCCGAGCGCTCCGGCCGGGATCGATCGCCGTGGCTTCGGTCCGCGCTGTGTCCCAAGGGGAGCTCCCGGTAGACGACTCGACACGCCGCGCGCGGCGCGGGAGCCCGCTTCGCACCCGGCGCGCCCCCGTACGCCCGCACCACGAGCATAGTTTCCCGCCGGGAGGCGCCGTTGACGATCCATCACGGTTCGCCGGCTCAGCCCAGGGTGCGGCCGATCGTCCCCTCAAGGCTGTTGAGCAGGCCGCTGAGGGCCTCGGCGAGCCGGTCCTGCTCGGCGGGGGTGAGGCCGGCCAGCAGGGCGCGGTCGTAGGCGACGAGCTCCTGGATCAGGCCGTCCACCAGCGTCCGGCCCTCCTCGGTGAGCGCGAGGTGGGCGACCCGGCGGTCCCGGTCGTCGGTGCGGCGGCTGACCAGGCCGCGCTCCTCCAGCAGCCGCAGGCGCTTGGTGACGGCGGCGCCGGAGGCGAAGCTCTCCCGGGCCAGCTGGGTGGGGGTCAGCTCACGGTCGAGGCGGCGCAGGGCACCGAGGATGTCGAACTCGGCGCGGGTGAGGCCGGCCCGGGTGAGCGGGTCGGGGGTCTGCTGGAGCAGTGCGGCACAGCGGTTGATCCGGCCGAGGACGGCGATCGGACCGGTGTCCAGCCCCGGGTAGGCCCGTTCCCACTGGCGCAGCACACCTGCGACGACGTCCTCCACGTGTGCTGCTCCCGTTCTGCGGCCTGCCGATCGGCTTCGATCCTAGGCCGTGTCCGGCAGGTCCCCGCGGCCACGGCGCTCCAGCAGGGCGGCCAGCAGGTGATGGGCCTGCTGCTCGGTGGCGGTGGCGCGTTGGTGCGGGAGGGCGGGGCGGCGCCACTCGCCGGCGGCGGTGTCGGTGGCCTCGCGCAGTTCCAGCAGGGCGGCGGCGAGGCCGGTGCGGGCGGCGTGGGCCTCCCGGGCGCTCGCGGCAAAGACGGCGGCCAGCGCCCGGTGGCCGGCGGCCTCGGCTCCGGCCAGGGCGCGGGTCAGCCGGGCGGCGGTGCGGCGGTTGGTGACCAGCAGGCAGGCCGCGAGGCCGGTGAGCGCGCCGACGCAGGTGTCCAGCCAACGGTCGGCGACCAGCGCCCGGGCCGGCTGCGCGCCCGCGAACTCCGTCATCAGCAGCGCCAGCGGGGTGACGAAGACCGTCGCCAGCCAGTAGCTGCGGGCGATCGTCGCCTCCGCGCCGAACTGGCAGATCAGCCCGAGCCCGATCAGTGCCACCGGGCCCGAGTGCGCGAGCGGCAGCGCGGCGGTGAACAGCAGCAGGCCGAGCAGGTTGCCCAGCACCCGCTGCAGCGCGCGCTGCCAGGACAGGGTGCTGTTGGCCTGGAACACCGAGGCCGCCGTGACCACCGCCCAGTACGGTCGGCCGCCGCCGAGCGCCAACGAGAGCCACCCGGCGGCGGCGCAGCCGACCGCGACCCGCAGCGCGATCGGCAGCAGTGCCGAGCCGGGCCGCAGCGCCTGCCGGAACGGCGGCCGGGGGCCGGAACGGCGGGCGGCCGCCTGCGCCTCCGCCTCGGTCAGGTCGAGCGCCGGCAGCGGGCGGCCGCGCCGCAGGTCGCGGGCCCAGTCGAGGTACCGCACGGCGTCCTCGGGCCGGGCCGGTCCGGCCAGCGCGGCCTCCGCGCGCACCAGCAGCCGCTCGGGTGCGTCGCCGAGGGCGCGCCGCCGGGCCGGGGTGGAGAGGGCGAGGCCCTGCCGGGCCGCCTCGACCGCGCCGACCAGGGCGGTACGGGCGGCGCGGGCTGCGGCGCCCGGCCCGCCGGACTCGATCCGCAGCAGCCGGGCGGCGGCCTCCAGGGCGCGGGCGGTGGCGATCCGCTCCGGCCCGTACGGGCGCACCAGGGCGGGGGCCATGCAGACCAGCCAGGCCAGTGCGGCGCCGAGCGCGGTGAGTGCCAGGTGCGGCGGCACCTCGGCGAGCCGCTGCGGGACGAAGGCGCAGCCGGCGGAGGTGAAGGTGATGATCAGGCTGCCGGGCGGGCCGACCCGGGCGGCGTCGCAGAGCAGCTTGTGCAGCGCGGCGAGCACCGCCGCCACCGCGACCAGGACGGCAGCGTCGCGGGTCAGCGCCGCAGCGGTCAGGGCGGCGCCGGTGCTGAGCACGGTGCCGAACAGCACCCCGACCAGCATCCGGGCCCGGGCCCGGTACGGCAGGCCGTGCCCGTACAGCGCGCCCAGGCCGCCGGCCGAGGTGTAGAGGGCGAGGTCGAGCCGGCCGAGGCCGAGCAGGGTGAGGTTGAGCGCGCCGAGGGTGACCACGGCGCTGAGCGCGGGCTTGTGCCAGCCGTCCCCGGCCGGTCCGACCCGAAGTGCCTGGCGGAACTGGGCGGTTGTGACCATGCGTAAAAGGTTAGCAGGTAATTTACCCGTGAAACATATGCCCCGGACACCCCTGCCACAGGGGTTCCTGAAAAAAATCGCGGTCGGAGCGATGAGTTCTGCGGCGAACCCCGGTCTACCCCCATGACCGACTCGCACGACAGAAGGAGCACCCCATGAACACCCTGGTCTCCACCGACGGCACCGCCCTCGCCTGCTCCGTCACCGGCTCCGGCCCGGCGGTCGTCCTGGTCGACGGCGCACTGTGCCACCGCGGCATGGGACCGAGCGCCGCGATCGCCGAGCAACTGGCGGGGCACCACACCGTGTGGACCTACGACCGGCGCGGGCGCGGCGGCAGCGGTGACACCGGCCCCTTCGCGGTGGAGCGCGAAATCGAGGACCTGGCCGCCGTCATCGCGGCGGCGGGCGGCTCGGCCGCCGTCTTCGCCCACTCCTCCGGCGGCGCGCTCGCCCTGCGGGCCGCCGCCGCGGACATCGGCATCACCCGACTCGCCGTCTACGAGCCGCCGTTCAGCACCGAGGAGGGGCAGAGCGAGCGCTTCCGCCGGTACGTCGCCGAGCTGACGGCGGCACTCGCCGGGGAGCGCCGCGGGGACGCCGTCGCGGCCCTCATGGTCTACGCCGGGGCGCCGGCGGAGATGGTGGACGGGATGCGCGGCGCGCCGGTGTGGCCGCTGTTCGAGGCGGTCGCACCGACCCTGGCGTACGACGCGGCGGCGCTCGGCGACCGGACCGGCGCGGCCGTCCCGGCGGACCTGCTGGCCACGATCGCCGTACCGACCCTGGCCCTGGACGGCGGCGCCAGCCCGGAGTCGTTGCGGGCACCGGCCCACGCGGTGGCGGCGGCCGTGCCGGGCGCCGCGTACCGGACGCTGGATGGCCAGACCCACGAGGTGGCGGCCGAGGTGCTGGCGCCGGAGCTGCTGACGTTCTTCGCCTGACGCGCGTCCGGGGCACCGCCCGGTCTTCCGACGACCGCCGGCGGCGGTCTGCGCCCGCCGACGAGCGGGCGCCGAGCGGTTCGGCGACGGGACACGCCCGTCCGGCGATGGTCGACTCCCTGTTCGAGCAGAACGGACAAGGGTTCGACCGACGGCTGCCTGCGGGCTCCCGTCACCGGGCCCGCCCGCTCTCCCGCCGGTACGAATGGCCCCGCACGGCACACCTCGGCACACCCCCTCCTCATATGATCGGAGCGACATGCGCCATGCTTGGTGATGCAGAACACTGAACGGAACTTGCGCCGGACGGCCCACCCGCCGTACGGCCGAGAAGGAGGAAGCACGTGGACGACGTTCTGCGGCGCGCCGCACTCTTCGCGGCACTCGACGACGAACAGGCCGGCGAGCTGCGCGCTTCCATGACCGAGGTCACCCTCGCCCGTGGGGAGTCGCTGTTCCACGAGGGCGACCCGGGCGACCGGCTGTACGTCGTGGCGGAGGGCAAGGTCAAGCTGCACCGCGCATCGCCGGACGGCCGCGAGAACATGCTGGCCGTGCTCGGCCCCAGCGAGATGATCGGCGAGCTGTCGCTGTTCGACCCGGGCCCGCGCACCGCGACCGCCAGCGCGCTGACCGAGGTCAAGCTGCTGGGCCTCGGCCACGGTGACCTCCAGCCCTGGCTGCACGCCCGCCCCGAGGTCTCGATCGCGCTGCTGCGGGCCATCGCCCGCCGCCTGCGCCGCACCAACGACGTGATGTCCGACCTGGTCTTCTCCGACGTGCCCGGCCGCGTCGCCAAGGCCCTGCTGGACCTCTCCCGCCGGTTCGGCGTGCAGTCCGAGGAGGGCATCCACGTCGCCCACGACCTCACCCAGGAGGAGCTGGCCCAGCTGGTCGGCGCCTCCCGCGAGACGGTCAACAAGGCGCTCGCCGACTTCGCCGGCCGCGGCTGGCTGAAGCTGGAGGCCCGCGCGGTGGTCCTGCTGGACGTCGAGCGGCTGTCGCGCCGCTCGCGCTGACGCCCACCGACACGGAAGGGGCCCGTCCGATCCGGACGGGCCCCTCCGCGTTCACCGGCTCAGTCGGCGCCCGGAATCAGCCCGTGCTCCTCCAGGTAGTCCAGCTGGGCCCGCACCGACAGCTCGGCGGCCGGCCAGAGCGCCCGGTCCACGTCCGCGTAGACCCGGGCCACCACCTCCGACCCGTCCCGGCAGCCCGCCTCGACCGCGGTCTCCACCTGGGCGAGCCGGGCGGCCCGGTGGGCCAGGTAGAAGTCGACGGCGCCGAGCGCGTCCGCGAGCACCGGGCCGTGGCCCGGCAGCACGGTCCGTACGCCGTGCTGGGAGGCCATGGTGTGCAGCCGGCGCAGCGAGTCCAGGTAGTCGCCGAGCCGGCCGTCGGGATGCGCGACCATCGTCGTGCCGCGGCCGAGCACGGTGTCGCCGGTGAGCACCGCACCGTCGTCCGGCAGATGGAAGGTCAGCGAGTCGGAGGTGTGCCCCGGGGTGGCCACCACCCGCAGGTCCAGGCCGCCGACCTCCAGGCGCTGGCCGCCCACCAGGCCCTCCGAGCCCAGCCGGTGCGCCGGGTCCAGGGCCCGCACCTCGGTGCCGGTCAGCTCGGCGAAGCGGGCCGCGCCCTCGGAGTGGTCGGCGTGGCCGTGGGTGAGCAGGGTCAGCGCGATCCGCTTGCCCCGCTCCTGCGCGAGGTCGATCACCCGGCGCAGATGGCCCTCGTGCAGCGGGCCCGGGTCGATCACCACCGCGAGGTCGGAGCCGGGCTCGGAGAGCAGCCAGGTGTTGGTACCGTCCAGCGTCATCGGCGACGGGTTCGGCGCCAGCACGCACAGCGCCCGAGGGGTGGCCTCGCCGCCGACGACGGCGGCGGGGTCGCCCGGCAGCAGTCCGCTCACCGGCCACCTCCGCCGTCTCGATGCAGGGCCCGCAGCGGCAGCGCCCGGACGAGGGCGCGCTGCGCCACCTCGGCGAACGGGACCTGGCTGTCGCAGGCCGGGTCACGGGGAGTCAGGCGGCGGGCGGGCATCTCGGGCGCCGTCCGGCGAGCCACGTCGTTGTGGGTCATCGGGCGTCGGTCCTCTCTCTGCGTCGGTACGGGGAGGTCGGGTCGTGCGGGTCGTGCGGGTGGTCCCGGTCGGTGGAACGGTCAGGAGCCCTCGGGGAACTCCCCGTCGATGGTCAGCTCCTCATAACCGGGCCAGCGGACCGTCAGGCGGTCGCCGCGGACCTCGGCCCGGCCCAGGACCGGCGCCAGCGGACGGTCGACCGCCACGGCCAGGGCCTCGGCGACGGTCCGCACCGCCGACAGCTCGCGCAGCACCGTCACGGTCGGCGGCAGCATGCCGAACCGGCCCTCCCGGTGGCCCCGCACCGCCTCGGCAGGGGTCAGCCAGGCGACCCGGTCGGCCTCGCCGACCTCCAGGGCCGCGCGCTGGCCGGCCGGCAGCGCGGCGACGAAGAACCAGGTGTCGTAGCGCCGGTCCTCGAACTCCGGGGTGATCCAGCGGGCCCAGCCGCCCAGCAGGTCGCTGCGCAGCACCAGGCCGTGGTCCCGGAGGAACTCGGCGAGGGACAGCTCGTGCGCCTCCAGCGCGGCCCGCTCGGCGGACCAGTCGCGCGGCTCGGCGACGCTGTCGGCGTCCGGGCCGGCCAGCAGCACGCCGGCCTCCTCGAAGGTCTCGCGGACGGCCGCGCAGACCACCGCCCGCGCCGTCCGGGCGTCCACCCCGAGCCGCCGCGCCCACTCCTCGGGCGCCGGACCGGCCCAGCCCGGCTCGACCTCGGCGTCCCGCGGGTCCACCCCGCCGCCCGGGTAGGCGTACATCCCGGCCGCGAAGGCCATCGAGGCACGCCTGCGCAGCAGGTAGGCCTCCGGCCCCTCGGCGGCGTCGCGCAGCAGCACGACGGTCGCGGCGGGCCGGGGCACCGGCGGGGTCACCGCTCCGGATTCGACCGCCCGGATCCGGGCAGGCCAGCCGGGCGGCATCGGGAGCGTCGTCGCTCGATGGTCCATGCCCGGATGCTAGGGCGTGTCCGACAATTCCCGCCAGGCTCACGAATCGATCGGACACACCCCGGCAACACGGAGGCGGGGCCGGACGGACCGGGCCCCGCCTCCGCGATCGCACTCAGGCGGTCTTGATGCGCGCCTGGAGCTCGACCTCGACCGGGGAGTCCAGCGGCAGCACCGCGACGCCGACGGCGCTGCGGGCGTGCACGCCCGCGGCGCCCAGCACCTTGCCGAGCAGCTCGCTGGCGCCGTTGACGACGGCCGGGACGCCGATGAAGTCGGGGGCGGCGGCGACGAAGCCGACGACCTTGACGATCCGCTCGATCCGGTCGAGGTCCCCGATCACCGACTTCACGGCGGCCAGGGCGTTCAGCGCGCAGATCTGCGCGAGCTCCTTGGCCTCCTCCGCGGAGACCTCGGCGCCGACCTTTCCGGTCGTCGGCAGCTTGCCCTCGACCACCGGGAGCTGGCCGGAGGTGAACACGAGGTCGCCGGACAGCACGGCCGGCACGTACGCGGCGACCGGGGCGGCCACCGGCGGCAGGGTCAGACCCAGCTCGGCGAGCTTCTCCTCGACCTTGCTCATGCGCTCTTCTCCCGCTTGAAGTAGGCCACCAGCTGCTCCGGGTTCGGGCCGGGCACGACCTGGACGAGCTCCCAGCCGTCCTCGCCGAAGTTGTCCAGGATCTGCTTGGTGGCGTGCACCAGCAAGGGCGCCGTCATGTATTCCCACTTGGTCATGGCCAGACTCTAGACGAGCCGTCACGGTGATCCGCGCCGCCCGCCGCGAGGCGTGTGAGGTGGGGCACAAAGAGGGCATGATCCGGCCTGGCGGCCCAGGTGCCCCGGGCATCCGGTGCGCTCCCTGGTTACCCTCGCGAGAGGGCACCCTGGTGAGGGGCACCCTCGCCAGGAGGGGACGCCCGTAGGACGGAGACGGACGGAGACGGAGCGTGGCACGCACCCCCGGCCAGGCGGCCCGGCGCGACCCCGACTGGGAGGGCGTCCGGCTGCACGTGGTCAGCGGCAAGGGCGGCACCGGGAAGACCACCCTGGCCGCGGCACTGGCCCTGGCACTCGCCGCCGACGGCGGACGGGTGCTGCTGATCGAGGTCGAGGGCCGGCAGGGCATCGCCGAGCTGTTCGGGATCGCCGCACTCCCGTACGAGGAGCGCCGGATCGCCTCGGTCTCCCGCGCCCAACTGGGGCTGCCCTCCGGGCGTGGCGGGCCCGGCGAGGTGTTCGCGCTGGCGATCGACACCGAGCTGGCGCTGCTGGAGTACCTGGAGATGTTCTACAAGCTCGGCCGGGCCGGGAAGGCGCTCCAGAAGGTCGGCTTCGTCGACTTCGCCACCACCATCGCGCCGGGCGTGCGGGACGTCCTGCTCACCGGCAAGGCCTGCGAGGCGACCAGGCGCAAGGACCCGGACGGGCGGCGGCGCTACGACGCCGTGGTGATGGACGCCCCGCCGACCGGGCGGCTGACCCGGTTCCTGAACGTCAACGCCGAGGTCGCCGGGCTGGCCCGGATCGGCCCGATACACACCCAGGCGCAGGCCGTGATGCGGGTGCTGAAATCGCCGGAGACCGCGGTGCACCTGGTCACCCTGCTGGAGGAGATGCCGGTGCAGGAGACGGTCGACGGCATCGAGGAGCTGCGCGAGGCGAAGCTCCCGGTGGGCGGGGTGATGGTCAACCTGGTCCGGCCGCCGGTGCTGGACGCGGCGGCGGTGGCCGCGGTGGACGGGGACCACCGCGAGGAGGTCGCCCGGGCGCTCGGGGAGGCCGGGCTCGGCGGCCGCACACGCACTGCGGAGAAGGTCCGGGCGGCGGTGGAGCCGCTGCTCGACCCGTTGTTGGAACAGGCCAGGGAGCACGCCGAGCGGGTGGAGCTGGAGCGCGCGCAGCGCGCCGACATCCAGCAGCTGCGGCTCCCGACGTACGAACTGCCGCTGCTGGGCGAGGGCGTGGACCTCGGCGGGCTGTACCGGCTGGCGGGCGAACTGAAGCGGCAGGGGGCGGCATGACCACCAACGGCAGGGCCACCGACGGCACGGTGACCGACGGGGTCCGGAGCACCGGGCGGCGACTCGCGGTGGACGAGCTGATCGACGACCCGAAGACCAGGATCATCGTCTGCTGCGGCTCCGGCGGCGTCGGCAAGACCACCACCGCCGCGGCGCTCGGCCTGCGGGCGGCCGAGCGCGGCCGCAAGGTCGTGGTGCTGACCATCGACCCGGCCCGCCGGCTCGCCCAGTCGATGGGCCTGACCGAGCTCGACAACACCCCCCGGGTGGTCAAGGGGGTCGCCGGCATGGAGGGGGCGCCGCTCCGCGGCTCGGACGAGGACGGTGGTGGGAGCCGGGAGGGAGAGCTCCACGCCATGATGCTGGACATGAAGCGGACCTTCGACGAGGTCGTACTGGCCCACGCCGAGCCCGGACGCGCCAAGGCGATCATGGAGAACCCCTTCTACCAGTCCCTGTCGGCCGGCTTCGCGGGCACGCAGGAGTACATGGCGATGGAGAAGCTCGGGCAGCTGCGCGCCGCCGAGGAGTGGGACCTGATCGTCGTGGACACCCCGCCGTCCCGCTCGGCGCTGGACTTCCTGGACGCGCCCAACCGGCTCGGGTCCTTCCTGGACGGCCGGGTGATCCGGATCCTCACCGCCCCGGCCAAGGTCGGCGGGCGCAGCGCGATGCGCTTCCTGAACGCGGGAATGAGCCTGCTCACCGGCACCCTGGGCAAGATCTTCGGTGCCCAGCTACTCACCGACGTGCAGACCTTCGTCAGCGCGATGGACTCGATGTTCGGCGGTTTCCGGGAGCGCGCGGACCGCACGTACCAGCTGCTCAAGGCACCGGGCACGGCGTTCCTGGTGGTGGCCGCACCGGAGCGGGACGCGCTGCGCGAGGCGGCGTACTTCGTGGACCGGCTGGCCGCGGACCGGATGCCGCTGGCCGGGCTGGTGCTCAACCGGGTGCACGGCACGGGCGCGCCGCAGCTCACCGCGGAGCGGGCGCTGGCGGCCGCCGAGGCACTGGAGGAGAACGGCTCGGAGCACGCCTCGCCCGCGGCGGAGGTGCTCGCGGCCGGACTGCTGCGGCTGCACGCCGAGCGGATGCAGATCATGGGGCGCGAACGCCGAACCCGCGACCGCTTCGTCTCGGTGTACCCGGACGTGCCGATCGTGGAGGTGCCGGCGCTGCCGGGCGACGTGCACGACCTGGACGGACTGCGGGCGATCGGGGACCGGCTCAACGGTCCGGTGTAGCCCACGTCCGAGGGGCCGACCGGCCGGGCCGCACGGTGCGGCCGGGCTCAGCCCGCCTGGGCGTAGTCCGTCAGTATCACGCCGGTCGCGAGGGACTCCTCGTACTCGGTGCGCGCCATCTCCAGCAGCTTCCGCCACGAGATGACGGTCGGGCGGCGGCGCAGCAGCGCCCGGCGCTCGCGCTCCGTCATCCCGCCCCACACTCCGAACTCCACCCGGTTGTCCAGGGCGTCCGCAAGGCACTCCGTCCGGACGGGGCAGCCGCTGCACACCGCCTTCGCGCGGTTCTGTGCCGCCCCCTGGACGAACAGTTCGTCCGGATCACTCGTGCGGCAGGCGGCCTGCGCACTCCAGTCGTCAACCCAGCCCATGCCGGCGCCGTCCTCTCCCGTATCGAGGCTCCCCCACGGCGGCAACGGCATATTCACCGTTGCCAGTTGAGGACGTTACGGAAGAACGACAGCTTGCAACAGCCCCTTCGGGCTCAATCTCGAATGACCCGATTGGACTATGGGTGTCGATCAGCTCACTCGTTGGAGTGATCGCAGGTCGCGCGCCTTGCCAAAGGCAGAACGCCCACTCTTGCCACAGGCGCCATCACGGAGCGCAACCAATCACGCGGGCACAGCGGGCCCCAGCCGCCTCAAAACCCGGCCAACGACGGGCAATTCGGGCAAGTCTCCTCGCCCACAAGAGTGAATGATGTTGACGCACCGAAGCTGTCGCAAGCTTGTGACAAGCCTAGGCGAACACCTGCCCCCGTGTGCAGGATTCCGCAACGTAGGGTTCTCCCCATGGCACCGAAGCGCCCTCAGGCATCCCAGCCCCCAGGCAACACCGGAGCTCCGCGGGGCAGGACCGGCGGATCACCGTTGGAGCACGCCGGCAACGGCGTGAAGTTCCTGGGCGTCAGCGTGCTCTCCGGAGTCCTGCTGGCAGGGCTCGCTCTGCCCGCCGTCGGCGCCATCGGGCTGACCGCCAAGGACACGGCGGAGAGCTTCGACAACGTCCCCGACGACTTCAAGACCCCGCCGCTCACCCAGGCCACCCAGATCTTCGACGCCAAGGGCGGCCTCATCGCCAAGGTCTACGAGCGCGACCGCACCGTCATCACCGCCGACCAGATGTCACCGTTCATGCGGCACGCCCAGGTCGACATCGAGGACGCCCGCTTCTACGAGCACGGCGCCGTCGACCTCAAGGGCATCCTCCGCGCGATCGGCAAGAACGCGGAGAGCGGGACCACCTCCCAGGGCGCCTCGACGCTGACCCAGCAGTACGTCAAGAACGTCAACGTGGAGAAGGCCGGCGACGACCAGGCGGCCGTCCTGGAGGCCCAGCGCAAGACCCTGGGCCGCAAGATCCAGGAGCTCAAGGTCGCCATCAAGCTGGAGGAGGACCTGTCCAAGGACCAGATCCTCACCAACTACCTCAACATCACCTTCTACGGCCACCAGGCCTACGGGGTGGAGGCCGCCTCCCAGCGCTACTTCAGCAAGAGCAACAAGGACCTGACCATCGCCGAGGCCGCCACCCTGGCCGGCATGGTGCAGAACCCGTCGTCCTACGACCCGGTGCGCTACCCCGAGAACACGGTCAAGCGCCGCAACGTCGTGATCGACAAGATGCTGGAGAACAAGCACATCACCGCCGACCAGGCGAAGGAGGCGAAGGCCGCCCCGCTGGGTCTGAAGTACAAGGACCCGCAGAACGGCTGCATCACCGCCCAGGCCGGGATGGGCTTCTTCTGCGACTACGTGCGCCACGTGGTCAAGCAGGACCCGGCCTTCGGCAAGAGCGCCGACGAGCGCAAGAAGGTGTGGAACACCGGCGGTCTGAACATCTACACCACGCTGGACCCGGACAAGCAGGCCGCCGCCCAGAACGCCGTCACCAAGAAGGTCTTCGTGACCGACCCGGTCTCGGCGGCCGCGACCATGATGGAGCCGGGCACCGGCAAGATCCTGGCGATGGCCCAGACCCGCCCGTACGGCCTGGACCCGAACAAGAACCAGACCGTCGTCAACCTCAACGTGGACGCCGCGATGGGCGGCGGCAACGGCTTCCAGACCGGTTCGACCTTCAAGCCGATCCTGGCCGCGGCGGCGCTGGAATCGGGCATGCCGAACACCCAGGCGTTCCCGTCCGAGAACAAGATCGAGTACCCGCAGATGTCCACCTGCACGGGCACCTGGAAGAACACCGTCAAGCCCAAGGAGACGGTGAAGAACGAGCAGGACAGCGAGATCGGGCCGTACCAGCTGAAGGAGGCCATGGCCCGCTCGGTCAACACCTACTTCGTGCAGATGGAGCAGCAGGTCGGCCTCTGCGCGATGAAGCAGATGGCGAACAAGCTGGGCATCACCCAGTCCGCCAAGGGTGACCAGTTCCAGGAGGTGCCCTCGATGGTCCTCGGCACCCTGGAGCTCTCCCCGCTGACCATGGCGAACGTCTACGCGACCTTCGCCGCCCGCGGCAAGTACTGCACCCCGGTCGCGATCAACAAGATCACCACGGTGGACGGCAAGGACGTCCCGGTCCCGCAGTCCCAGTGCAGCCAGGCCTTCTCCGAGCAGACCGCGGACTCGCTCAACGCCGTCCTGCTGAACGTGACGGAGAAGGGCACCGCCGCCGCCCTGACCATGGACGACGGCCGCAAGATCGCGGGCAAGACCGGCACCACCGACGAGAAGAAGGCCGCCTGGTTCAGCGGCTACACCCCGTCGCTGGCCACCGCGGTCTGGCTCGGCGGCCCGGCCGGCGGCGTCAAGATGAAGAACATCACCATCGGCGGCAAGCCCTTCACCGAGGTGTTCGGCGCCGACGGCCCCGGTCCGATCTGGGCGATGGCGATGAACCAGGCGCTCAAGGGAACCCCGCTGGAGCCGATCCAGACCGCCAACATCCCGGACCCGCAGCCGCCCGTTCCCCCGGCGGCCAACCCGCCGGTCGACCCGAACGCCCAGCAGCCCGCCGGCACCCCGCCGCAGCAGGGCGGCAACCCCGGGCAGCCCGGCGGCCTGCCCGGCGGCCTGCCCGGCGGCCTGCCCGGCGGGTTCCCGTTCCCGCCCGGTCCCGGGAACGGG
>NZ_JBHVFE010000248.1:0-12836 GCF_042801945.1 Kitasatospora sp. NPDC057542 | reverse complement strand
GTCGTAGGCGGGTCTCGGTGTCGTACGCGGGCCTTGGCGTCCTACGCGGGCCTTGGCGTCCTATGCGGGCCTTGGCGTCCTATGCGGTGACCTGGATCCAGCGGGCGACCGACGGGGTACCGGCGGCGTCCGTCAGGAACAGCATGTACCAGCCGGGCGGCAGCAGGTTGGGGTTGCCGGGCAGGGTGAGCGAGACGCCGTCCGCCGTCCGTCCGGCGATGTCCAGGGCCACCGAGCGCTGCTCGACGTCCGTCACGTGGGTGACCGAACTCGGCCGGATCAGCTTGGCGGTGGCGACCGCCTCCGGCCGGGCGGTGCCGACGTCGACGGTGGTGCCGAGCCTGCCCGCCTGCGGAACGGCACCGACCTGCGGGCGGTCGCCGTGGTACAGGTACGGCGGGGTGTAGAGCTCGATGCGCTGCTCGAAGCCGCCCGGCTGGGTCTCGGCCTTGTCCGCGAAGAGCGGGTTGGAACCCAGGACGGCGACCCGGCCGTCCGGCAGCAGCAGCGCCTCGGAGTGGTAGTTGCGGCCGACGGTCGGTTCGGCGGCGGTGCTGAAGTTGTTGGAATCCGGGTGGTACACCTGCGCCTTGAGCAGGTCGCTGTCGCCCCGGCCGCGGTAGCCGCTGGAGCCGCCGGTGGTGAAGACGGTGTCGTCCGGGAGGATCACGCTGTTGAGGTAGCGGGTGCCGCCGGCCGGCAGGTCCGGGCCCGGGGTGAAGGCGGGCCTGGCGGCGGAGAGGTCCGCGATGTCGGTGCGGGCCGTGGACAGCGGGGACTCGCCGACGCCGCCGCCGCCCAGCACCATCACCCTCTGCGCCTGCGCGGGCGGCAGCAGCACCGAGGAGGAGGTCTCGGTGAGGCCGGGGTCGCGCAGGCCGGGGACGGGCTGGAAGGCCCCGTTCGACAGGTCCCACACACCGGGCTCGCGGCCCTTGTCGCCGGGGCCGTAGCCGCCGTTGGAGCCCGAGTAGAAGAGCTTGCCGGACGCGGTCAGGAAGATCGCCGGGTAGGTCGGGAAGTAGTGGTCGGGGCCCTTGGACCAGGACTTGGTCTTCGGGTCGTAGATCTCGTTGTCGTTGCCGTTGAGGATCTCCCCGGTGTCGTCCAGCCCGGAGACGGTGACCACCCGGCCGTCGCCCAGCCCGGTCAGCGTCGGGTACCAGCGGGCGTGGGCCATGTCGGTGACCGGCTCGTACAGCTCGGTGTCCGGGTTGAACTCGAAGGCGGAGCGGATGCCCTGGTACTCCTGCTTGTCCAGGGTCAGCTTCTCGTTCTGCCCGTACAGGTTGTGGGCGTCGGTGCCGCTCAGGCCCTTGATCCGGTACTGGGCGGGGGAGTCGGAGACGTAGTCCGGGCCCGGGCCGACCGCCTCCACGTACACGTGCTGCTCGCCGGCGGTGACCGCGGTCTGCTTGCCGGAGCCGGTCTTGGTCGCGGCCGGGACTGTCACCGGAGCGGTGCTGGCGTACTCGTGGCCGTTCGGGGCGACGAAGACGGTGCCCTTCGGGAAGGTCCGGTCGCGCTCCGGGCTCTCGTTGCGCACCCGCATGATGCCGGCCGCCTTCTTCACGGCACCGGCCAGCTTCTCGTAGCGCTGGGTGCCGCCGGCCACCAGGACGCGGCCGTCCGGCAGCGAGGTGTGGCCGCCGCAGAACATGTCGGCCGGGGTGGGGATCATCTTGTAGGTGTTCCTGGCCGGGTCCCAGAGCAGGCTTTTGAAGGTGCCCGCGTTGAACTGCTTCTCGTCGTTGCCGGAGCCGGCCACGATCAGGACCTTGCCGGTGCGCAGCAGGGTCGCGTGCACGGCGTTGACCCGGAACTCGGCGGGCAGCGACAGGGTCTGCCAGTGGCCGTACTGCGCCTTGTACTCGGGGCGGTTGATCACGTAGTGGTGGTACTGCTCGGAGGCGAAGCCGAGGACGGCCGGCGCGTTCATCCCGGCCACGGTCAGTGCGACGGTGCTGCCGAGGGCGAGGCGTTTGGTGCGGCCGGCCTTGTGGATCTTCACGGTGGTTGCTCCCTCGGGAGGCGGTCGGGGGCTGCTCGGTGGCTCTGCACGGGTGGCTCTGCTCGGTGGGCGTGGGTCCTCAGCGGGCGGCTCTGTCCACGTGGGAGGGCGTGTCAGTGGGCGGCTCTGTTCAGTGGGAGGGCGTGCCGCTGCCGGCGTGGTCGGATGCGGTTCGTACGGGCCGGGCGGGTGGTGCGGCCTGGGCGGGAGGTACCGGCTGGGCGGGTGGTACGGGCCGGGCCCGCCCGGTGAGCCGGGCGGCTCGGGGGTCGCGGGCGTGGCGCGGGCGGCGCTTCTCCAGGACGACCGTCGGGGCGGCCGCCGGGCCGCCGGTGACGGTGAGGGTGGCGGTGGGGCGGGTCCGGCGGCGGCGGACGGCGTCGCCGGCGGTGATCAGGACCGGCAGGAGGGTGAGCACCAGGGCGATCCAGGCCCAGGCGCGCATCGCGACGTGGTCGTAGCCGGTGACGTAGGACGCGGCGATCGCGCAGCCGAACACCAGCGTCCAGAACAGGTGGAAGCGGAAGGTGCCGAGGCGGTCGGTACTGGCCGAGCGGCCCTTCGGTGTCACCACGAAGCGGCTGCGGCGGCGCACCAGCGCCTGGAGTAGCGAGGCCGCGTAGACCGGACCGCAGAGCGCCGACATCACCATGCCGGCGACCCCGGAGGAGCCGGCCGGTTCGTGCGGGCTCACGTTGTGCTTGCGGTTCCAGGTGTAGAGCAGGAGCTGGAGCGCGGCGGCGTCGCTGTAGAGCATCATCCAGATCTCCGAGGAGACGTGCACGCCCGAGGCGCCGAAGCCCAGGTAGAGCACGCTGGACAGGCCGCCGAGCAGCCAGGTGAGCGCCGCCATGGGGTAGAAGCCCACCATCAGCGAGTAGTTGAGCAGTCGCCC
Source organism: Kitasatospora sp. NPDC057542 (assembly GCF_042801945.1). Lineage (NCBI taxonomy): Bacteria > Bacillati > Actinomycetota > Actinomycetes > Kitasatosporales > Streptomycetaceae > Kitasatospora > Kitasatospora sp. NPDC057542. The sequence goes on along the minus strand of NZ_JBHVFE010000248.1, from coordinate 9,930 downwards.
GGGCGACAGTTGCCACAGCACCCGCCAGTACTGGGTGAGCAGGGTCTCGTAGGTGCCGCGGCTCCAGCGCAGTTGCTGGGAGAAGAAGTCGGTCCAGGAGGACGGCCCTTCGCCGACCGCGAGCACGTCCGGGGTGTACACGGACTTCCAGCGCTCTCCGGTCTCCGGGTTTCGACTCCGGTGGAACTCCAGACCGGTCGCCATGTCCTCGGTGACGGAGTCGTACAACCCGCCGATCGACTGGAGCGCACGGATTCTGACGGCGTTGTTGGTGCCCACGAACATGGGCGCGCCGTAGCGGTTTCCGGCGCGTTGGATGAGGGCGTGGAAGAGGTACTGCTGGCTCTCGGAGAATTTGGTGACGGCCGAGCCCGAGCTTCGGTAGTTCCCGTACACCTGGGGGCCGACCACGAATGCCACGTCGGGGTCGCGGAAGTAGCCGAGCATCCGCTCGCAGAAGTCCGGCAGCGGAACGTGGTCGGTGTCCACGGACACCCAGAACTCGTAGTCGTCGCCGTGGGCCTGGAGCCAGGCGTTGTAGTTGCCGTGCTTGCTCCCGGCGCGGAACCGGCCCTTCGGTCGGTTCCAGTGCGGCCGGCCGGCGCGGCTGAAGTGGTGCGCGCCCAGCTCGGCGCAGAGCGCCTGCATTGCAGGATCGTTTCCCTCGTCCAACAGCCAGACGTCGTACGGTCCGTCGTGCCGGACGGCGCGGGCCGCGGTCAGCGTGGCCCGGACCATCTCCGGCGGCTCCTTGCCCGGCACGCAGGTGGTGAGGAAGGCGACCCGGGTGCCCGGCTCCGGCGTCACCGGGACCGGGTCGCGGGCGACCAGCGTGGCGTGGGTGTTGGAGACGACGTTGACCAGCCGGAACACCTCGACGACGGCGATGATGCCGATCATCACCTTGTCGCCGAGCAGCACCAGGGTGTTCGTCTCGTCCAGCCGCTCGGGCCAGTGCTCCGGCAGCAGCAGCCAGACCAGCAGTACCGCCTCCACCACGGGGGCGGCCATCAGCAGCAGGGCGGCGCGGATCCGGTGCGGCTCGCGGCGCAGCAGGCTGCGGTACCGGACGCGGTACGGGGCCGCGGGTGGCGGTTCGTACGGGGCGGCCGGGGCGGGTTCGTACGGCGCGCCGGGTGCCGGGCCGTACGGGGCGGCGGGTACGGAGCCGTGCGGTGCGGCCGGTTCGGGCCAGTAGACGCCGCCACCGAGGTCGTCGTCCTCGCCCGGGTCGTGCGCCGGGCCGGCGAGGCGACTGAAGTGGCCGTAGTCGTAGGGGGCTTCGGGTGTGGGAACGGACCTCAGGGCCGCTTCGTCCAGTTGTCCGTCACCTCGCCCGCGGGCCGTTCCGACGCCCTTTCGTCGTGAGAACGGCGTGGTCATGGCTGCTCCCCCCGGAGTTCGCGCCTTGCTTCGCTACCTCGGCTCCTGCGGTTCTCGGGCAGTTCCCGGGCTGTCCAGCACATTCGGCGTGTGCGACCGGTTCGGTCGTACGTCGGCACGGTGGCCTCGAATCCGGGATACCGATGCGCTTTCCGGCTTCCCCTCCGGGCACGTCGGGATCCCTGGCCTCCTCAACTCTCCCTGAGCGCAACAGTGATCGCAACCAATCGGGGAGATCGACGCCGCGCAGGCATGAAGATGCCACGGTTCCCGGCCAATCCGGCGGGCGTTGATGCTATTGCGGCGAATTCGCTCCGGCCCCGGCGATCCGTTTGAACTCGGAGGCGGCGGAGCGAGGTTGCGGGGGCGCAGCGGAACGGCCGGACCGCCCCGAGAGGCGATCCGGCCGTCGGTGCGGGACCGGGCTGAGGGCGGTCCGGCCGCCGGTGCGGGACCGGGCTGGTCAGAGCGGGGGCAGCAAGGTGGCGCCGGTCGCTGCCTGGACGTCCGCGAAGTCCACGCCCGGTGCCGTCTCCACCACCCGCAGCCCCTCCCTGGTCACGTCGACGACCGCGAGGTCGGTGACGATCCGGTCCACAACTCCACGGCCTGTCGCCGGAAGTGACAGTTCATCGACGATTTTCGGCGAGCCGTCCCGGGCGGTGTGCTCCATCACCACGATCAGCCGGCGGGCCCCGTGCACCAGGTCCATCGCGCCGCCCATGCCCTTGACCATCTTGCCGGGGATCATCCAGTTGGCGAGGTCCCCGGCAGCCGACACCTGCATCGCACCGAGCACCGAGACGTCGATCCGCCCGGCACGGATCATGCCGAAGGAGAAGGCGGAGTCGAAGTACGAGGCGCCGGGGGCGACCGTCACCGTCTCCTTCCCGGCGTTGATCAGGTCGGCGTGCTCGGCGCCCTCCTCCGGGTACGGGCCGACGCCGAGGATGCCGTTCTCCGAGTGCAGCACCACCTCGACGCCCGGCGGGAGGTGGTTGGGGATCAGGGTCGGCAGGCCGATGCCCAGGTTCACGTACTGGCCGTCGCGCAACTCGCGGGCGGCGCGGGCAGCCAGGGCGTTGCGCGGGTCCAGGGTGGGGGTGGGTGCGGTGGCGGCTGGGTCGGGTGCGGTGGTGGTCGGGGTGGGCATCGGTCAGGCCTCCTGGAGTGCGGCGCGGACGGTCCGGCGCTCGATGCGGCGGTCCCCGGGGTCGGCGGCCACCACCCGGTCGACGTACACCCCGGGCAGGTGCACCGCGTCCGGAGGGAGCTCGCCCGGCTCGACGATCCGGTCCGCCTCGACCAGGGTGATCCGGCCCGCCGTCGCGCAGAGTGGGTTGAAGTTCCGGGCGGCGGCGTGGAACACGCAGTTGCCGTGCCGGTCCGCGACCTCGGCCCGGACCAGCGCGAAGTCCGCCGTGATCGCCTCCTCCAGCAGGTACCGGCGGCCGCCGAACTCCCGGACCTCCTTCGGCGGGGAGGCCAGGGCCACCGAGCCGTCGGCCGCGTAGCGCCAGGGCAACCCGCCCTCCTCGACCTGGGTGCCGACCCCGGCCGGGGTGAAGAACGCCGGGATGCCGGCGCCGCCCGCCCGCAGCCGCTCGGCCAGCGTGCCCTGCGGGGTCAGCTCCACCTCCAGCTCGCCGGAGAGGTACTGCCGGGCGAACTCCTTGTTCTCCCCGACGTACGAGGAGGTCATCCGGGCGATCCGGCCCGCCCGCAGCAGCAGGCCCAGCCCCCAGTCGTCCACCCCGCAGTTGTTCGAGACCACCCGCAGTCCGGTGGCGCCGGCGTCCACCAGGGCGCCGATCAGCGTGCTCGGGATGCCGCAGAGGCCGAAGCCGCCGACGGCCAGCACCGCGCCGTCGGGGATGTCCCCGACCGCGTCGGCGGGGGAGTCCAGGACCTTGTCCAAGGGATCACCTCGTGAGGAGTGGGAGGAGGGGCGGGCGTGAGGGGTGGCTGCGAGGGGGTGGTTGTGAGGAGGGGCTGGTCGTGCGGGCTGGTTGTGAGGAGGGGCTGGTTGTGAGGGGCGGCGGAGGGAGGGAACGGTGGGGCAGTGGTGGCAGGGGGAGGGGTGGCAGGGGGAGGGGTGGCCGGCGGGCTCGGGAACCGCACGGAACCCGTGGCCGGACCAGGCCGGGCTGAGGTCCTGCCTGGGCCGGACCGGGTAGGGCATGCCGCTGGGGTGGCTGCCGTCGGACGGGCTCCGCGCCCCTCCACCGTCACCGGGCAGGGGCCGCCGCAGCCATGGCGGCCACCCCCATGGGCGGGCGCGGAGCCGTGTCGGCAGGCCACACCCGGAGGTCCGGAGGACGGCGACAGACCGACGGTATGTCGGCCGGAGCCACATCCAGACGGGCTGATACGTCGACCGGGCACATGTCGCCGCTCCCATCGCACACCTACGGTTCCCGCATCCACCCCGCCGTACCTCAGGAGTCGGTCACCATGCGCAGCTCGACAACCCCCTCCAGGACCGCCTCCGGCGCCCGCCTGGGCGACTCCCTGACCGGCGGCCCGGCCCGGAAGCTCGCCGCCCTCGCGGCCTGCGTCCTGCTCGCCTCGGGCTGCGCCAAGGCCGGCACGGCCGGGACGAACGCGGCGGACGGTGGATCGAAGGGCCCGATCAAGGTCGGCCTGGTGTACTCCAAGACCGGACCGCTGGCCGCCTACGGCAAGCAGTACCTGGAAGGCTTCAAGGCCGGCCTGAGCTACGCGACCAAGGGCACCGGCGCGGTCGACGGGCACAAGATCGAGTTCGAGGAGCAGGACGACGCCGGCGACCCGGCCAAGGCGGTGTCCGCCGCCAAGGACCTGATCGGCAAGGGCTACAAGGTGCTGGCCGGCTCCACCGCGTCCGGTGTGGCCCTCCAGGTCGGCCCGATCGCGGCCCAGAACAAGGTGCTCTTCATCAGCGGCCCGGCGGCCGCCGACAAGGCCACCGGCCTGAACAAGTACACCTTCCGTTCCGGCCGCCAGTCCTACCAGGACATCAAGACCGCAGCCTCGTTCGTCGGCGACGCCAAGGGCAAGAAGGTCACCGTGCTCGCTCAGGACAACGCCTTCGGCCAGGCCAACGTGGCCGCCGTGAAGGCGGTGCTCGGAGGCGAGGGCGCGACGGTCGACCAGGTGCTCGCCCCGCCGAGCGCCACCGACCTCACCCCCTTCGCCACCCAGGCCAAGGCCGCCAAGCCCGACCTGCTGTTCGTCGCCTGGGCCGGCGACACCGCCTCGGCCCTGTGGACGGCGCTCAACCAGCAGGACGTGTTCGCCGACACCAAGGTCGTCACCGGCCTCGACCTGGCCGCCTCCTACCCGCTGTTCGGCCCGGCCGGCGAGAAGATCTCCTTCCTGAACCACTACTTCGACGGTGCCGCCGGCACCCCGGTGGAGAAGGCCATGTCCGAGGCCGTCACCGCTGCCGGAGGGAAGACGGACATCTTCACCCCGGACGGCTTCACCGCCGCCCAGATGATCGTGCACGCCGTCGAGTCCAGCCACGGCTCCGCCGACGACACCTCGGCCCTGGTCAAGGCCCTGGAGGGCTGGAGCTTCGACGGGGTGAAGGGGAAGACCACCGTCCGCGCCGAGGACCACGCCCTGCTCCAGCCGATGTTCCAGGTGCGGCTGACCGGCACCGGTGCCGCCGCCAAGCCCTCGGTGGAGAAGACCCTGACCGCGGACGAGGCGGCGCCCCCGGTCACTCCGATGGCGGGCTGATCCGGATGTCCGCCCGTACCGCCTCCGCTCCTTCCGCGCCGTCCTCTTCGTCCTCCTCTCCGGTGCTGCGTCTGGACGGGCTCGGTTGGGCCGTCCGCGGCGTGCCGATCGTCGAGGACGTCTCCTTCTCGGTCGGCGAAGGCGAGTTCATCGCCTTCATCGGGCCCAACGGCGCCGGCAAGACCTCCCTCTTCAACCTGATCTCGGGCATCTACCCGGCGACCCACGGCAGCCTCCACCTCGACGGTGCGGACATCACCGCCGAGACGGTGCACGGCAGGGCCCGCCGCGGGCTCGGCCGCACCTTCCAGACCTCCTCCCTGTGGCCGGGGATGACGGTCGCCGACCATGTCCGTCTGGCCGCCCAGGCGGCGGCCGGGCCGCGTGCCTCGTACCGGCTCTGGCGCCGCGCCGACCGCTACGAGCAGCAGCTGGCCGACACCCTGGAACGCACCGATCTCGCCCATCGCGCGGACACCCTGGCCAGTGCGCTCTCGCACGGCGAGAAGCGCAAGCTGGAGCTGGCCGTCCTGCTGGTCTCCGAGCCCCGCCTGATCCTGCTGGACGAGCCGATGGCCGGTGTCAGCGCGGAGGAGGTGCCCGCCCTCACCGAGCTGATCCGTTCCGTGCACCGTGACCTGGGCCGGACCGTCCTGATGGTCGAGCACCACATGGACGTCCTGCTCGGCCTGGCCGACCGGCTCGCGGTGATGCACCACGGCACCCTGCTCGCCCTGGACACCCCCGAGGCCGTGATGGCCGACCCGACCGTGCAACAGGCCTACCTGGGTGAGGCGTTGTGACCTCCTCTCCGTCCTCCGCTCAGCGCCCTTCCCCTTCGGCGCACTCGTCCTCCTCGCTGCCGCCGGCTGCCGAACCCCTCCTCTCCGTCCGTGATCTGCGGGTGGTCATCGACGGGCTGCACATCCTGCACGGCGTCGACTTCGACGTGGCCCCCGCCGGGGTGACCGCGCTCCTGGGCCGCAACGGCGCCGGCAAGACCACCACTGTCAAGGCCGTCATGGGCCTGGTGCCCCGCACCGGAAGCATCCGGCTCTCCGGTGCCGAACTCGCCTCCCTTCCCACACATCTGGTTGTTCGTCATGCCATCGGCTACGCGCCCGAGGACCGGGGGATCTTCGCCGGCCTGACGGTCGCCGAGAACCTCCGCCTCGCCGAGCGCGCCGCCGGGAGCGGGGGCGATGCCGGTGAACCGAACTACGCGCTCGTCCACGAGCTCTTCCCCGAACTCAAGCAGCGGGCCGGACAGTTGGCCGGGACGCTCTCCGGTGGCCAGCAGCAGATGGTGGCGATCGGCCGGACGCTGCTCAACCGCAACCGGTTGATCATCGCCGACGAGCCCACCAAGGGCCTGGCCCCGAAGATCGTTGCCGAGGTGGCCGAGGTGCTGGCGCGTGCGGCCGAGGCCGTGCCCGTCCTGCTGGTCGAGCAGAACCTCGCCCTCGTCCGCCGGCTGGCCGGCACCTGCGCCGTCCTGGCCGACGGCCGTACCGCCCACCGCGGCGACACCGCCGAGCTGTTGGCCGACGAGGAAGCTGCCCGCCGCCTGCTCGGCGTCGGCTCCCGTCACCCGCTCGCCGGCGGGACCCGACCCGCCGACTCCCCGGCCGCCCCTGTCGTCACCGCCGAGGTGAAGCCCTGATGGACACCGTCGTCCTCCTTACCTGTACCGGACTCGGTCTCGGTGCGCTGTACTTCCTGGTCGCCTCCGGTCTGTCGCTGATCTTCGGTCTGATGGACGTGCTCAACTTCGCGCACGGCGCCCTGCTCTCCATCGGCGCCTATGCCACCTGGTGGGCCGGCACCGAGGCCGGCTTCTCCTTCTGGCTCGCGGTGCCGTTCGGCACCCTGGTCGGAACGGCCGCAGCCGTCCTGCTGGAGCTCTTCCTGATCCGGCCGCTCTACAGCCGCCCGCGCGACCAGATCCTCGCCACCGTCGGGGTCGGGCTCGCCGTACCCGCCCTGCTGATGGGGATCTGGGGCGCGGACTCCCGCCCCTTCCCCCAGCCGGAACTGCTGTCCGGCACCTGGCACGTGCTCGGTGCGACCGTCCCGGTCAACCGCTTCGTGCTGGTGGCTGCCGCCGCCCTGTTGCTGCTCGCTCTTCGGTTGTTCCTCGCCCGTACCCGCTACGGGCTGATCGTCCGGGCCGGCGTCGAGGACCGGGCGATGGTCACGGCGCTCGGCATCGACGTCCGGAAGGCGTTCACCCTCGTCTTCGCCCTCGGCGGGGCGGCCGCCGCGCTCGGTGGCGCCCTCGGCGGCCTCTACTTCGGTTCGGTCAACCCCGGCCAGGGGACCGGCCTGCTCATCTTCGCCTTCGTCGTCGTGGTGATGGGCGGCATGGGCTCCGTGACCGGAGCCGCCGTCGCCTCGGTGGGCGTCGGCCTCGTCCAGCAGTTCGCCAACTACTACACCGGCGCAGGGCTCGGCGACCTCTCGGTCGTCGTCCTGCTCGCCGTGCTGCTTCTCGTCCGACCCCGTGGACTCACCGGGAGGCTCGCGTGAGCGCCGAAACACCGATCACGAGCACCGGTGGCCCCGCGGCCGGCCGCAGCGCCGCCGCTCCGGCAGGGGGGACTGACACCAGCCCTGCCGTGACCACCATGCCGACAGAGGGGACTGACACCAGCTCCGCCGACACCGCCACTGTGGCAAGGGGGACTGACACCGGCCTTGCCGCGGCCCATTGTGAACACAAGGCCGAGTCCGGCGCCATCCCTCGAACAGGTGATTCAGTCACTTATCGCTGGACAGGTGTGCACAGAGCGCTACGCTGGTGGCCGATCGCTCTGCTGATCACGCTCCTTGTCGCCCCATACAGTGCGCTTCCCGTCCCGGGACTGCTCGACGGCCCGCTCGGCAGCCCCGGAAGCCTCCAGCTGCTCGCCCTGTGCCTGCTCTACGGGGCCCTCGCCACCGGTTACGACCTCCTGCTCGGCCGGACCGGACTGCTCTCCTTCGGCCACGCGCTCTACTTCGCGACCGGCGTCTACGCCACCGACCTCGGCATGCTGGAGCTGCAACTGCCGTTCGCCGCCGCCGCGGTGTTCGGCGTCGCCTGCTCCGTGCTGCTGGCCCTGCTGCTCGGCTCGGTCAGCCTGCGCGTCACCGGCATCGGCTTCTCCATGGTCACCCTCGCCTTCGCCCAGGCCGGCTCGATCCTCGTCCAGCGCAACCCCGGTGGCGTCACCGGCGGCGAGGAGGGCCGCTCCGCCCCGGCCGACCTGCTGCCCGCCGGCCTGCTGGGGATCGAGAACACCGCCAACCTCTACTGGATCGCCGTCGGTTACCTGGTGCTGACGGTCGCCGCGGTCCACTGGGCCGTCAAGTCGCCGATGGGCCGGGTATGGGAGGGCATCAAGGAGAACGAGCGCCGGGTCGAGGTGCTCGGACTGCGGCCCTACGGCTACAAGCTGGTTGCCTTCGTGCTGGCCGGCGGGCTCGCCGGGCTGGGCGGGGTGGTCTACCTGCTGCTGACCGGTGGAGCCACCCCGCAGGCCGCCACCTCGGACGCCACGCTCGCGCTCCTGGTCATGGTCGTCCTCGGCGGCTCCGGCACCCGCTGGGGGCCGCTGCTCGGCGGTGTCCTGTACACCTGGGCGAGTCACCGCCTCGGCGACCTCGCCAACTCGTCGACCGTCGCCGACCTACCGGCGGTGCTGCGCGTGCCGCTCTCCCAACCCCTGTTCCTGCTGGGTGCCCTGTTCGTCGCCGTGGTCTACCTGCTGCCCGGCGGCCTGGCTAGACTGCCCGCCCGCATCCGATCCGCCCGATCCGGCCGCTCCGCTCCGGCGCAGGCCGGCCTCGGAGCCGCCCGCCCCACCGGAGGTACCCCCGCGTGAGCCAGTCGCCGCTGAAGCCCGAGGAGTTGACGGTCCCCGTGCCCGGTGGGGACCTGGCCGTCCTGCGCTGGCCCGCCGACGACCCGCAGGCCCCGACGATCGTGGCGGTGCACGGCATCACCGCCAACGGCCTCGCCTGGTACGAGGTCGCCCGCCGGCTCGCCGGGCGGGCCACCCTGCTCGCGCCCGACCTGCGGGGCCGCGGTGCCAGCCGCACGGTCGCCGGGCCGTACGGGCTGGCCCGGCATGCCGACGACGTGGCTGCGCTGATCGGTGCGCTCGGTTCGGGGCCCGTCACGGTGGTCGGCCACTCGATGGGGGCCTGGGTCACCGCCCTGGCCGCCGTCCGGCACCCCGACCTGGTCCGCCGCGTCCTGCTGGTCGACGGAGCGTTGACCTTCCCGCTGCCGGAGGGCGTCCGCGAGGAGGACGCCCTGGCCGCGGTGCTCGGTCCCGCGCTGGCCCGGCTGTCCATGGCCTTCCCGGACCGGGACGCGTACCGGGAGTTCTGGCGCGGACACCCCGCCTTCGCCGACGAGTGGACCGAGGGGATCGACGCCTACACCCAGCGCGATCTCGTCGGCGCGGAGCCCGAACTGCGCTCGTCCTGCGTGCTGGAGGCCGTGCAGACCGACGGCGCCCAGGTCCTGCTGGACGAGGGCGCGGCCGCCGCCGTGCGCCGGCTGCCCTGCCCTGCCGAACTGCTCTGGGCCGAGCGCGGCCTGTTCGACGAGCCGCAGGGCCTCTACGACCACGAGCGGATCGGGCTGGCCGGCCTGGACCCGGAGCGGGTGCCCGCCTCGCCGGTGCCGGACACCAACCACTACTCGATCCTCTGGGGCGAGGCCGGGGCGGAACGCATCGTCCGCCTCCTGCTCGCGGACGCCCTCACCGCCGGGTAGTCGGACGGTCGCGGGAGCCGACCGGGACGACAGCGGCCGGCGGGGTCCCAGCC
>NZ_JBHVFE010000247.1:0-12845 GCF_042801945.1 Kitasatospora sp. NPDC057542 | reverse complement strand
GGCCTGACGACGGACCCCAGGGGCCGAAGGCACGCACCCGGTGCCGGTGGCACGCGGCACCGGGTGGGTCTGTCGGGTTACCGGCAAGCCTTCCGGCCGTGGTTCGCCTTCTTCTTCCGACGGGCCTTCTTCTTGCGGGCGCGCTTGGACATCGCGGTTCCTCCGGTTCTTCGGGTTACGGTTCAGGCGGCCTGGTCGACCAGTTGGTCGGCGAGCTTGGCAAGCCGCTTCAGCGAGCGCTCCTCCTGCGCAGCCGGCGCCGTCTGCGCGACCGAACCGCCCTCGTAGTAGGCGCCGTTGACGACGACCTTCTCCGGCAGGCAGAGCTGTACGACGGCTGCCGCGCCCTCCACGGCCGGCGCGCCGGTGCGCCCGTACAGCGGCAGCAGCGCGGTGGCGCACTGGCCGGGGTTGAGGCTGACGGCGGTGATGCCCGAGTCGGCCGGGGCCATGTCGGCGGTCGCCATGGTGAGCGCGAGCTGCGACTGCGCGTACGCGGCGACCCGCGAGTACTTCTTCACCCGGTGCGGGTCCGACCAGTTCATCGAGGCGGTGCGGTGCAGCGAGGAGGAGACGTTGACGATCCGGGCGTCGCCGGCCGCCGAGAGCGGCGCGCGCAGCAGCTTCGCCAGCAGGTGCGCGGCCAGGAAGTTGACCTGGAGCGAGACCTCGTTGCCGTCGTCGGTGAGGGTGCAGCGCTCGGGCGCCATCGCGGCGGCGTTGTTCACCAGCAGGTCCAGCGCCGGGTAGTGCTTGACGACCGTGCCGGCCAGCACCGCGACCTCCGCGAGGCGGGTGAAGTCGGCGGCCAGCTCGACGAGTTGGTCCCGCCGAACGCCCGCTTCGACCAGCCGGGCGACGGCGTACTCCGCCTCGGCGGCGGTGCGGGCGTGCACGAGCACGGTCGCACCGTGCCCGGCGAGCAGCCGGGCGGTCTCCCAACCGATCCCGGAGGAGGCGCCGGTGACGAGGGCGGTGCGAGCGGACAGAACAGCGTCGGACATGACCCATCCAAGGGTGGAAGGCACCGGCGGGGTGCGGAGGCAGAGCGGCACGAGGCCGCTCGGTTCCGGGGCCGCCGGCGCGGGAAAGGTGTGATGCGATGAGAAGAGGCGCGTCCGTCCCCTGGCGCTCGGAGCCGGTTGGGGCTGAGGGACGGGCGGCGGTGATCGGCACGGATTCGGTCTACGGCACCGAACCCGCGCCCACGGCCGGCGGAGAGCGGGTAGCGGCTCGGCTCTACCGGACGGCGGTGGCGACCGCGACAGCGACGATCCGCGGCCGACTATGCGGCGGGCGGTCGTGGTGGCGTGTCGAGCGGTGCATGTGCTCCATCAAAGCCTGCCCTTGTGTCCGGGGCAAGCTCGTTCACCCTCCCTGACGAACCCCTGACGACCTGTCGACACGTTACTGACGTGCCGTTGACGCGCCCGCCCGGACCGGCGACGGGCGCGCGCCGGCTCTCGCCAATGTTCCGTCAGCAAGGGCCCTGCCCCTGCCAGACTTTCGTCAACGATCCGACGGGGGTGCTCTCGGCCTGCCGTACTGGACCGGTGTCCCTCGCTGCCCTTCCCACCGCCGGCCTGTCCACCCACGAGCGCCCCGGCGCGAACGTCCTTCCCAGCCGTGCCGCACGGAGCGCCCACGGCGGCATGGTGGGCGGACGCCCCGGAGGCCGCGCGGGCGCTGCTGGTCCACTGCGGACCCGAACGCCTGCTGCACGGGGACCCGGCCCACCTGGACCCGAACGTCCTGGCCGTTTCGGCCGAGGCCAGTTCCACGCCCCGGACCGCTTCCTGCCCCTGCTGGGCCGCACTTTCGCCTACCTCACCCCGTGGGTACGGGCGCTGCCACGGAGATCCAGGCCCGCAAGCTGCCGCCGATCAGGTTCTGCGCGAGATGACCATGATGTATTCGCAGGGAGCGTTCGTCGGGTTGGCGAAGCCATGGTCCGCGTCGGCTTGGAAGAAGAGGGAGTCGCCTGTGTTCAGGGTCTCGCTGATTCCGCCGATCGCGACGGTGAGCGTGCCTTCGAGCACCACGAGTTGTTTCTCCGAACCCGGCGGATACGCGGGCAGCAGCCCGGTGGAGACCTGCGCGGGGAGGTAGTGGACGACCATCTCGGCTCCTCCCGCGCCCGGGGCCGCTGACACCATGTGCCGCTCGAAGCCGGTTTCCGGGTCACGGAAAACGGGGCGATCGTTCTTGCGCATGACAACGGCCACACCGGACGCGGCAGCATCCGGCGCACCGATCAGGTCCGAGAGCGACGTGTCGAGCGCGTGGGCGATCCTGGACGCGACGCCGATCGTCGGGCTCTTCTCACCGCGTTCGACCTTCGACAGCATCGCCCGGCTGACCGACGACTGTGTGGACAGCTGCTCCAACGTCAGGCCCGCCTCCTCACGGCGTCGCCGGACGTTACCGCCGAACGCACCGGCCAGGTCGTCACCGTGCTGTGGTTCGGCCGCGTTTCCGTCTTGCTTGACCACCGTGCTCCTCGATCGATGGGTACCTGGCTGCCCAGAGTGTAGTGTTTCTTCTAAAGAAGACAGAGTCTTCTATCGGAGACGCGCGACGTGCGCCCAACACGACGGAGGTTCCATGCGTTTAGTCTCAAGTGGCCGGCACCATGCCACGTTCGAGTTCGGCGACCTACAGGTGATCTCGTTGCGGGACGGGTACATCGACATGCCGCCGACACGGCTCCGTGACGAGGACGGGCGCACGCTCGATGCGCTGCCGGCCGCCGTCCCGCTGGCCGGCGACAACTTGCGGCTGTCGGTCAACGCCTTCTTCGTCACCGACGGCACGCGGTCGGTTCTCATCGACACCGGCGCGTCCAACGCCTGGCACGACCCCACCATGGGATTGATCTACGACGCGCTCGACGAAGCGGGAATCGACCGCGCGCGTGTCACCGATGTGGCCATCACCCACAAGCACGAAGACCACGTGAGCGGCCTGATCGCACCGGACGGTTCAGAGGCGTTCACCGAACTCGAACGCGTGTGGATCGGCGCGGGCGACACCTCGGTGTTCACGGGGCGGCTCGAGCCGATCCGCGACCGGGTCGTACCCGTGTCGGAGAAGGTCGCGATCAACGACTGGACCACCGCGATCCCGACACCGGGCCACACACCCGGTCACACCGTCTACGACATCCGGAGCGGCACCGGCCACCTTCTCGTCTGGGGCGACACCGTTCACGTTCCCACCCTCCAGTTCGATCAGCCGAACGTGTCCTGGGAGCTCGACGGCAACCAGTCCCAGGCCCGCGCCGCGCGCGCGGCCCTCCTCGAACAACTGACCCAACCACACCACTTCGTAGCCGGCGCCCACCTCGACTCACCCGGCATCGCCCGCGTAGCCCCCTCCGGCGGCGGTTACGCGCTGGAATACCTCGCACCACCGATCGGCTGATCGAGCCTGTCGGCTCCGGAGCGCACTCGCGATGGCCGCCAAGGAGGGCAAGCTCCGCGGACCGGCAGCCACCGATGCCGCACACCGCGCACCAGGCACGGATCTGCTGGTCGTTCGGCGCGGTCTTGGCGTTGATGATGCGGGAGGCGGTGGCCGCCATCCATCCGCAACGGTCGGCGAGCTGCTTGCCGGTGAGGCCGGCGTCCAGCATCAGCTCGTGCAGGCGGTCCGCGACGGCTTTGCGGACCGCCTGCGCGCTGGAGGACGGGGACATGGACACGGTGCTGGGGTCAGGCCGAGTACCGCTCGTGCAGGATGAAACACTCCCAGACCAACTCGAATGCCTGGGCGCAGTGCTTCGCCGGGGCGGGGTCGCGGAGGATCTCCTCGCCCATCTCGGCGAGCTGCCCGTCGCCGGTGAAGTGGCGGTAGTGCACCACCTGGTCGTCGAAGACCCAGAAGTCCAGGCCCGGCAGGCACAGGTCCTTCGTGTTCCGGCGTGACAGCCATCGGACCTGTTCGCCGGCGGCGAGATTCCCGTGGGTCAGGTCGTGCTCGTAGCGGATGCAGTCGTGGACCGGCTCGGAGACGATCCGCGCCCGCCGCACCACCACCCCGCGACCGCGGCCGCGGCGACCGCGTCGTGCCATCCGTGCCGCCAGGAGGCGCGACCGGCCGGCTCCAGGCGCTTGCCGTACTGCCAGGCGATGAACTCCGGACCGTCGAGCATGTGATGGTCGCGCATGTCCAGATGCGCTGCCGAGCGCTGCGCTCGGGCGAGCAGCTTACGAACCGGTGTTGCCACGTTGCGCCTCTTCGTCGGGCCGCGGGATGAACTGCAGCATGTCGGCGGGCAGCCGGATCACCGTCTCGTGCTCCGGGACATCGGTCGTGTGGACGGGCACCGATCCGACCACCTGCGCCTGTGTGGAGGCGGTCAGCACCGCGGCCGAGATCCCGTTGATGGCGGCCACCGCCGTGCCGGCCACAGTCGCGGGGTGGCGCGAGCGCACCTGGCGGGCGCCGGTGGTGGCTACCCCGTGCGGGTGACGCCACGCCCGGCAATCGAGTTGACGGGTGTCCCGCTGTTCGAACGGCTCGGGCGGCCGTACCCGTGTGGCCGCCGGGCGACGGCCGACGACGTGAGGGCCATGCCGCCCTGAATCGCACATCTTCCAAAGGAAGCCTCACGTGTCCGATCGTGTACTTTCGGTGACATGACTGGACGGTTCGGTGCGCAACGCGGGTGGAGGCTCGTGTGTGTCGCCGCCGTGCTGTCCGCGCTCGTCCATCTGCTGGCCTGCGCGCACGGCCCGCTCGCGGGTGCCCTGCCCAAGGCGGACTCCGTCCCCAGCGTGACGGCGCACTGCCCGCCGGCCTCCGAGCGGCACGGTGAGGCACCGCAGCAGGCCGAATGCCAAGGCGTCGACCAGCCGGTGACCGTGCACCAGCTCGACACGGTCCTTGACGAGTCGATCGAGAGCGCTCCGGTAGCCCTCCTCGCCCCGGTGTCCCCGGCCGTGCCGACCCGGTGGCACCGGGCACACGGGGCGACGGACCGTGGCGGTGGCACCGCGAGAGCGGAACTCGGGATCTGGCGGACCTGACAGGGCCCGGCGTCGCGGCGTGCCCTTCCGCACCCTGAAGGTGCGCGGCGCCGTGACGGCCGTTGACGCCCTGACC
Source organism: Kitasatospora sp. NPDC057542 (assembly GCF_042801945.1). Classification (NCBI taxonomy): domain Bacteria; kingdom Bacillati; phylum Actinomycetota; class Actinomycetes; order Kitasatosporales; family Streptomycetaceae; genus Kitasatospora; species Kitasatospora sp. NPDC057542. The sequence goes on along the minus strand of NZ_JBHVFE010000247.1, from coordinate 7,739 downwards.
GTCCGACACCCACGACGGCCCGCCCAGTGAAGGCGGGCCGCAGGAGGGCCCTGTCATGAACCGCCCCGTCCAGCACCTCGTGCACCTCGACGTCCCCGCCACGCCCGCACAACTCCTCGCCGCGGCTGCGCTGCCCGCCCACACGCCCGCCGGCCTGGTCGGCGACACGCCGGTGCTGTGGATCGGCGAGCCGTTCACCGCCCCCGGCCACGGCTTCTGGGCCAAACTCGAAGGCCGCAACCCCGGCGGCATCAAGGACCGGCCCGCCCTGCACATGGTCCGCGCCGCCCGCGACCGCGGCGACCTGCGCCCCGGTGCCCGGATCGTGGAATCCACCTCCGGCACCTTGGGCCTTGGCCTCGCCCTCGCCGGGGTCACCTACGGCCACCCTGTCACCGTTGTCACCGACCCCGACATCGAACCCCTGATGACCGGCATGCTCACCGCCCACGGCGCCGAGGTCGTCGTCGTGGACACCCCGCACCCCGAAGGCGGCTGGCAGCAGGCCCGACGCGACAAGGTCCAGGAACTGCTCGCCGCCCACCCCGGCTCCTGGTGCCCCGACCAGTACAACAACCCCGACAACGTCGCCGCCTACCGGCCGCTCGCCCACGAGCTCATCGCCCAACTGGGCCGCATCGACGCCCTCGTGGTCAGCGTCGGCACCGGCGGCCACTCCGCCGGCATCGCCGGCGTCCTTCGCGGCTACTTCCCCCACCTGCGCGTCGTCGGCGTCGACACCACCGGCTCCACGATCTTCGGCCAGCCCGCCACCTTCCGCCTCATGCGCGGCCTGGGCAGCAGCATCTACCCCCGCAACGTGGACTACCGCCTCTTCGACGAGGTCCACTGGGTCGCCGCACCCGAAGCCGTCTGGGCCGCCCGCGCCCTGGCCACCTCCCGCTACGCCAGCGGTGGTTGGAGTGTCGGCGCGGTCGCCCTCACCGCCCGCTGGCTCGCCGCCACCACCCCGCCCGAGACCCGCATCACAGCCGTCTTCCCCGACGGCCCCCAGCGCTACATCGGCACGGTTTTCAACGACGACTACTGCCACACCCACGATCTGCTCGGCCACCTGCCGCCCGAGCACCCCGACGAGATCTCCCACCCCGCCGAGCGCACCGTCACCCGCTGGACCCGCTGCCGAACCGTCCTCGACCCGCTGGCCCCCAGCACCACACCAGCCGACCTGCGCGACCTCGCAGAGGCCACCCGATGAAGAACCTGTGGCACCAGACCCGCAGCTTCAGCTCCACCGCACAGCTGCTGATGGCCAACCAGTTCGCCATCAACCTCGCCTTCTACATGCTGATGCCCTACCTGGCCACCCACCTCGCCGACGACCTCCACCTCGCCGCCTGGACCGTCGGCCTGGTCCTGGGCGTGCGTAACCTCTCCCAACAGGGCATGTTCCTCATCGGCGGCACCATCGCCGACCGCTACGGCTACCGCGTCCCCGTCATCGCCGGTTGCCTGCTGCGCGTCGCCGGATTCGCCCTGCTCGGCTGGGTCGACTCGCTGCCCGCCCTGCTCGCCGCTTCCGCCGCTACCGGCTTCGCCGGCGCGCTGTTCAATCCGGCTGTCCGCGCCTATCTGGCCGCCGAGGCAGGCGATCGCCGCGTCGACGCCTTCGCGACCTTTAACGTCTACTACCAGGCCGGCATGCTGCTGGGCCCGCTCGTCGGACTCGCCCTGCTCGCCGCAGACTTCACCGCCGTCTGCTCCACCGCCGCCGCGATCTTCGCCGCCCTCACCGTCCTGCAGTGGCGCGCCCTGCCCGCCCGCCAGGGCGAACAGGAACAGCTCGCGGACGGGGAACGCACCGGCGTCCTCACCCAGTGGCGCACCGTCGTCGCCAACCGCCCCTTCCTGCTCTTCTCGGCGGCGATGATCGGCTCCTACATCCTCACCTTCCAGGTCTACCTTGCCCTGCCTCTGGCTGCCGGCCTGGCCCTGGGCGACGACGGAACCAAGGCCACCACCGGGCTGTTCATCGTCTCCGCCGCCGTTGCCGTCGCCGGACAACTGCGCCTGACCGGCTGGGCGAAGCACACCTGGACCGCGCCCCAGGCACTCGTGCGCGGACTCGCCGGGACGGGGCTGGCGTTCGCCCCCCTCGCGCTGGTGCCCCCGAGCGCCGGCCGGCAGGGTGCGGTGGCTCAACTGGCCGCGCTCACCGTGGCGGTGGCCCTGCTCGCAGCGGCGAGCGCGGTGGTCTACCCCTTCGAGATGGACACCGTCGTCATGCTGTCCGGCAACCGGCTCGTCGCCACCCATTACGGCTTCTACAACACCGTCTCCGGGATCGGCATCACCCTCGGCAACCTGGCCGTCGGTGCCCTGTGGGACTTCGCGGTGAAACGCGGCGCTCTGTTCGTCCCGTGGCTGGCCCTGGCGGCGACCGGCCTGCTCTGCGCTGCCGCCGTGCACCGCCTCGCCCGCGGTGGCCGGCTTCACCGCGCTCGGCAGGAGACCGTTCCGGCACCGGCCTGACCAGCTTGTCTCAAGGCCCTACCGGGTCGTACCGTCGCCCGGCCGATTGCCTACCGCCGAGGCCGGGCGGCGGCACGCACGAAGGATCGGACCACTTCGCACACTCCCGGGAGTTCCGCGTGCACCCACGTCTGTTCGCAGCCTTGGCCGCTATCCTCCTCGGTGTCCTCGGCATCGGGTCGGTCGCCGTCACCGGCTGGGCCCCGCCTCGCAGTACGGCCGCTTCCGCGCCGGACGGCACGGCTTCGGCCGCCGTGGCGCCCGGTGGAACAGCGGTGCCCGCTGCAGACCCGCCGATGTGGACCCGCACCACCCTGCGGAACAAGGTGATGACCGAGATGGAGCAGGCCGATCCCGGCGTCGCGCTCGCGGACCTGGACGGCATCACCAAGGACAAGTGCGCCGCCATCGGCGACCAGGCCGAGCGGGACTGTCCAACGACGCTGTCGGGAAGTTCGGTGGGCGTGGCGCTGGTGGCGCCGTGACGCCACGACACCACGGTGGGAGCTGGCGGCCTGGGCGGTGCCCCGGCTCGTTGGGCAGCGGCGCCGATCGCGCGCCCGGCTCGTTGCCCGGCTGGCTCCCGAATCACTTACCCAGGCGGCCCGCCCAGCAGGACGCCTCGTCACGCCGGGTACCGGCTGGGTGTCTGTCGCGCTGTCGCGTCCGCCGTACTCCCCGGCTCCGCCGCTGTACACAGCCACGGCCAGGCACGACAGCGCGACAACCGTGGCAGCTGTACAGCAACCCGGCGTCACCTTGATGACGGACCTGGGGGTCATCAAGGTTTCCGGTGGAGACCTTGATGACCGCCCCAGGCCAGGTTGCCAATCTACCGAAGAACGGGTTGCGCCGCCTGCCCGAAGCCCGCTCTGAGGGGTCGTTCGGCTGCCTGCCCGATGGTCTTCAGGAAACGATCGTTTCTTGAAGGCCTCCGACCGTTCTTCAGTTCAGGCTTTCCTGAATCCAGGTTTCTTTGTACTGTCGGCGCGTGCTGACTCTCGCCTCCGAGATCGAGGTCCTCGCGCGGTTCGGCCGCGCGCTCGCCGACCCGATCCGCTGCCGCATCCTGCTCGCCCTGCGCGAGGCCCCGGCCCATCCGGCCGACCTGGCCGAGGCCCTGGGCGTCTCCCGCACCCGGCTGTCCAACCACCTGGCGTGTCTGCGCGACTGCGGCCTGGTCGCCGCCGTCCCTGTCGGCCGCCGCACCCGCTACGAGCTCGCCGACGAGCGGCTCGGCCATGCGCTGGACGACCTGCGGACCGCCGTCGTCGCGGTCGCCACGGACCGAACCTGTGTCGACGCGGACGAGAAGGGCTGCTGCTGATGGCGACGATCTCGCTCGGCCCCTCCCCCGCCCGCCGCGACGCGCTCACCCGGCAGATACGGCTGCTGGTGGCCGCCACGATCACCTACAACGTGATCGAGGCGATCGCCGCCATTACCGCCGGCACCGTCGCCTCCTCCACGGCGCTGGTCGGCTTCGGCCTGGACTCGATCATCGAGGTGTCCTCCGCCGCCGCGGTCGCCTGGCAGTTCTCCGCCCGGGACCACGCCGTGCGCGAGGCCCGCGAGAAGACCACCCTGCGGATCATCGCCGTCTCGTTCTTCGCGCTCGCCGCCTACGTCGCCGTCGACTCGATCCGGGCACTGACCGGCGCCGACGAAGCCGAACACTCCATCCCCGGCATCGCCCTGGCCGCTCTGTCCCTGGCGATCATGCCGTTCCTGTCCGCCGCCCAGCGCCGGGCCGGCCGCGAACTCGGCTCCGCCAGCGCGGTCGCCGACTCCAAGCAGACCCTGCTGTGCACGTACCTGTCCGCAGTCCTGCTGGTCGGCCTGGCCCTGAACGCCGCCCTCGGCTGGTCCTGGGCCGACCCGGTCGCCGCCCTGGTCATCGCCGCCATCGCTGTCAAGGAAGGCCGCGATGCCTGGCAGGGCAAGGGCTGTTGCGCGCCGTCGGCCTCCGACACCTCCTCGGTGGCGAAGGGCGACGGGTGCGGCTGCGGGTCGGGCTGCTCCTGCTGCCCGTCCGGTGCGGAGACGGCCCGGTGACGGGCTGGGCCCAGACGGCGCTGGCCCTGTACGTGGGGTGGGCGGGGTACGCCTTCGGGGTGCGGGCGGCCGTCCAGCGTCGGCGGACCGGGGACGCGGGCTTCCGCGGGATCTCCGGGCCGCCCGGTTCGGCGTCCTGGTGGGCTGGGGTGCTGTTCGTCCTCGCCCTGGCCGGCGGGGCCGCCGCCCCGATCGCCACGGTGGCCGGGCTGGGCAGCCTCCCGGCCACCGGCGGCACGACCGTACGGTGGGCCGGACTGGTCATCGCCCTGGTCGGCGTCGCGGCCACCGCCGGCGCGCAGAACGCCATGGGCGCCTCCTGGCGGGTGGGCGTCCAGGACGGCGAGCGCACCGCGCTGGTCACCGGCGGCGTCTTCGCCTTGATGCGCAACCCGGTGTTCACCGCGATGACCGTCACCGCCGTCGGTCTGGCGCTGATGGTCCCCACCGTGATCGCCGTCCTCACCCTGGCCGCCCTCGCCGCCGCGATCCAGCTGCAGGTGCGGGTGGTGGAGGAGCCGTACCCGGACCGCACCCACGGCTCCGCCTACGCCGTGTACACATCCAAGGCCGGGCGCTTCGTGCCCGGCATCGGCCGCCGGAGGGCGTGAGCGGCAACCGCATGCCGTGCTGCCCCGGACCGAGCCGGTCCGGGGCAGCGGTGCGTCACGGCACCACGCCTGCCTCCGGCCTTCCGCCGCAGCAGCCCGCGGCAGCCCTCAGCCCTGGCCTCGGGTACCGCCGGCGTGGGCGAGCGCGCTGGGGGTCAGGCGGCCGACGATCGCCGGGGCCTCCCGGACGAGAGCGTCCGTGGTCAGCGCCTCCACCATGAACAGCGCGAAGTCCACCCGGCGTGTCAGGTTGCTCGCCAGCACCGGGTCGCCCACGTGCCGGCTCCACACCGGCAGGCCCTGGCTCGCGCCCTCCTCCAGGTCGCTACCGCGCACCATGGTCCACCGGGTGTCGCTGGCGAACACCCGCCGGCACGCCTCCACTTGGTCGTCGATCTCGACCGCGCGGACGAGCTTGCCCAGGACGGCGGCGATCCGCAGGCCCAGGGTGAACATCCGCGAGTACCGGTCCTTGCCGTCGCGCGTGATGTGCCAGCCGCAGGAGAACACCAGGCGCGCGCCCGGCCGGGCGTGGTCGAGGACCGCCTGCGCCGTACCCGACGCGTACTGCTGCACGCCCCAGGGCACCAGCACCGTCAGCACCCCGTCGCACCCGGCGACCGCCCGGCGGATCACCTCCGGGTCGTTCGTCGCCCCGGGGACGACGGTGATCCGCCCCTCGAACGCGGCCAGCTTCGGCACACTGCGCTCCCGGCAGACGCCGACCACCTCGTAGCCGCGTTCCAGCGCGTGTCCGACCATGTACTGCCCCAGCTTCCCCGAAGCCCCGATGATGCAGACCTTCTCCACGTGATCCTTGCCCATGGCGCAGCCCCTTCGCGGACATGGCGACCTTATGTTGTAAGGCACGTTAGCCTTACACCATAAGGCAGTCAATGGACGTGCAGGAGGAGACGGATGCCCGAGGAAGGCAGGGGCCGGCGCGGGAAACCGGCCCGCACGCCGCTGAGTCGTGAGCGCGTGATCCGGGCGGCGGTGGAGGTGGCGGACGAGAAGGGGTCTGCCGCGCTCACCATGCGGGCCATCGCCCAGCCGCTGGGGGTCGAGGCGATGTCGCTCTACCACCACGTGGCAGGCCGGGAGGAAATCCTCGACGGCATGGTGGACGCGGTGTTCGGCGAGATCGAGCTCCCATCGCACGGCGCCGACTGGAAGAGCGCCATGCGTCGGCGCGCGGTCTCCGCGCGCGCTGCCCTCCTGCGCCACCCATGGGCGATCGGCCTCATGGACTCCCGCGCCCAGCCCGGCCCGGCGACCCTGCGCCACCACGACGCCGTCATCGGCGCGCTGCGCGCCGGCGGATTCTCCGTGCCGATGACCGCGCACGCGGTCTCGCTGATCGACAGCTACCTGTACGGTTTCGTGCTCCAGGAGGTCAGCCTGCCGTTCAAGGGCGGGACGGAGCCGGCCGAGGTCGCGGGTGCCATCCTGAGCGGGATGCCCGCCGACGCCTACCCCCACCTCGCCGAGCTGGCCACCGAACACGTCCTCAGGCCCGGCTACGGCTATGCCGACGAGTTCGCCTTCGGCCTCGCCCTCATCCTCGACGCCCTCCACCCGGACGGGGCCCCGGGCGCGTAGCCGGCCCGCGCCTCGTGCCCGCGGGACTGTGCCCGCACTTCACCGCCGCACCACGCTGCCCGTCCACACCGGCAGGGCACCGGCACTTCCGGGGCGGTCGGCGGGGGATGTCAGTGGACGCCGTCGGGGTGGAAGCCCGGAGAGCCCAGCTTCTCTTGATCGCCGTGGCTGATCAGCAGGCCCGACCAGTCAACACGCAAGCCACGGGCGCCACTGTCATCGGCGTCGTCCACAAGAACGAACTCGACTGACCCCAGCCGCCCCTGACGCGGGCCCGGCACGCGCTCGCCGCCCGCCGCACGCGCGGGTGAGCGCCACGATCGGGTGATGTCTCGGCCCGTCGGTTCGCATTCGGAGTGTTGGGGCCGGATGGGGGACGAGGGGTCACTACTTTGAGATCTCGGGTCCTGCGGCCGTGTCACTGACAGGCACGCCCGTGAGGAGCCGGACCGGTGCGCGGTCGGCCGTTCCCGAATCGGCAGAGCACCGTTCCCGTCATGACGTGACGTCACCGACAACGCCGGGCCGCGCCCCGGCCCTCGTACGAGGGAGAAACCGTGATCTCGAAGACCAAGAGGGCCATCTGTTCCATGGCCATGGCGCTCGCCGCAGCCGCCACGTTCACCGTCGGCCCGCCGAGCGCCGACGCCTTCGCCATCGACCACGTCCAGTGTGACGGGGGCCGCAATGACTTCCTGAAGATCTGGTCGCACCTCGACGGCCGTGACAGCGTCGACTGCTACGCGAACGGGGGGAGGACCGACTTCGGCGGGTGGTGGGTCGACCGGATCTCCACGGGCAACAACGACCTGACCTACTTCGACGTGAACGGTGACTCCGTGAGGATCACGCGCTGGACCGACATTACCTTCCCGAACCGCCCGCCGAGGGTCGCCGCCATCCAGATCGGGTGACACGGCGGCATCCGGTCGCTGCACATGCCGGTGCCGGTCACGCCCCTCCGGGCGTGCCCGGCAT